>JAFGMU010000020.1 GCA_016927395.1 Alphaproteobacteria bacterium | reverse complement strand
TTCTTGCTCTGATTTTCATATTTTTGCTAACATTCCTCAGAGAATGAGAAAGATTTTATTTTTTATCTTTTTATGCCTTATTAGTACAGGTTATGCCGGTGCCATCACTGCGCGTGACAACAATGCTGTAAGTCGTCAAAGCAACACTAATTTGCAACGCAGCAGTACAACCAGCGTTACAAAGACATCAGAAAGAACAACCAGCCCAAGAAGCGGTACAACGGTTACTAGTCGTGATGTTTCAAACCGTAATTTGGATAATGTTGTTTCCAGATCATCAGTTGCCCCAGGAAACGTATCTTCGAAACGCGCTTCAACATCATCTATATCTTCTAAAACCCCTGTAACAAAAAACAGAAGCGCGGTTTTAAAAAAAACAATTCAAACTTCCAGAAGCGCAGTTTCTTCTAATACAGCATCAACTTCCAAAACTTTTGGTACTGGATATAATGCATGCCGTGATTCATACTTTACGTGTATGGATCAATTTTGTGCGAAACAAGATGAAACATACAGACGTTGTGTTTGTTCTTCTAAATTAGATGAAATAAAAAACAAACAACGTGTTTTGTCACAAACTCAACAACAATTGCAAGATTTCAAAGATTTAAATATTGATGCGATTTCTAAAACTGGGAACGAAGTTAAATCTATGCTTACAGCAACAACCGGTGAAACAACTGCTGGTTCTGCAAAAGATACTTCCAGCAGTGCACAGGCTTTGAATGGTATCAGCGCTGTTTTAAGTAACACAAAATCAAAATCATTATCAACCCAGGGAAAATTGGATATTGCTGGCGACATAAATTCTATATGGTCAACAACTGATTTGGCTGCTGGTGCTGATATCAGTAATCTTACTGGTGAAAAACTTTATAATGCTGTACATGCACAATGTGTTGCTTTTGCAGCAAACAGTTGTGAATCCAAGGCAACTTTGAACATGGTTGTTTCTGCATACGGAATGTACATAGAAAATGATTGCAATGCATTGGCAAATTCTTTATCAAAACAGACAACAACTGCTGCTGGAACAATTCGTGAAACAGAATACGAAATGAATAAAGCAAGATTAGATAATTATAATGCCCATAATTCCACTTCTATCAATAATTGCATAGCCCAAGTTAGAAAGGATATAACAACAGATTCTGCTTGTGGAAAAAATTATGTTCACTGTTTGGATATCACAGGAAAATATTTAAACAGCGATACAGGTGAACCAATTTATAGTTCTGATTTTTATCAACTTGAATTACAAACATCATTAGATGGCGATGTTTTATCAAATCAAACAAACAGATTGTTAATAAGCGAATTAAATAAAAAGAAAGACTTTGCTGAACGTGGCCTTTCGACTTGCAGCGATTTATCAAGTGAGGTTTGGGATGAATTCTTGCGTCAGGCTGTATCAGAAATTTATCAAGGACAACAAGAACGTATTCGCCAAGTTAAAAATGAATGTATTGACGTTGTTAACAGTTGTTACGACTCTCAAAGCAAATCTTTGAAAGACTTTAGTAATGTAAAAGAACAACTGTTGCTGGGTTCAAGACTTGAATTATCAGAAGAAATGTGCAAAGAAAAACTGGATGCATGCAGTAATTTATATGGTGGCGGAGAAAATGGTTTAAGTGAACTTGTTACAACTATGCAAAATATAACCGATCAAAAAATTGCAAAAGATTGTAAAAGTTCTCTTATGGATTATGTAACCAGCATATGTTCGGTTTCGACAAATGACATTGTTCACGGATTTCCATTTGGTTGCAAAACCTATGCACCTGGCGAACAAAAATATGCTTCTATTGAACAATGCAACGCTGTATTTTCAAGCACGCAGACATCAGATTTCGAAGACACTAATTTTACTGGTGAATTAGGTGGGGAAAACAAAGCTGATAATCCAGGGTTTACATGTCCTGTTCGTATGAAGTATACAAGTTGCAACAACGGATATTACATGGCATCAATTTCAGGTGGTATATATATATATAATGGAACACCTGTTGCTGGAAATACATGTTTGACATGTCCAGATGGATATTTATGTTCTGGTGGAACAACCAGCCCAGCCAAGATTGTTGATAACGATGCAGATGCAACTTCGGTTTGTGGTTCTGATTATATCGGCAGTCTGTATCAAAAAGTTGTTCGGTATGCATTACAAACATGTATAAGACCTTCTCAATCCAGTAATATTATACCCACAAGTATATTAGCAGATGTTAATGTGGTCATGGATTCTATAAAAACTTCTATGAATAAAGAACTATCTACAGAGTGTGAACGATTTGGTGGAATATGGGTTGAAACACCTGGAAATAATGTATCTTCTGATAAAATACTTAAGTCATTTTATACTGAAACCAGTGCAAATAAAAAGTGGGGATATTGCTCTGTCAAACCATCTATAATATGCCCAAATTATTCTGCATCAGATTCCAGCTGTGCATCATCTGATTCAACTGGCGTATCCAGCGGTTGCGCAACAACAAACTGCAGGTGTATTTCTGGTACAAGTACAGATGGTTCTGGTGGATGTACGCCTGGTAGTTATCAATGCCAAGGGGAATGTAACGGACAAACAACAATATTTACAGCAACTACACAAACACCTCTTACAACAAGCTGGACTGGTACTGCTGGTTTTAGAATCCGTAGAAAATATAATACATTATGTTCTTCCTGGATAACTGTAAGTGGTGGCACATGTTCAGCTGCGAATTTTTCAAATTATTATAGTAGTTGCACAAATGATAATAGTTTCACTGTTTTACAAACTTGCGATTAATCTGAAAATTTGATAGAATCAACTAGAGAGAAAATGAACACCATGAAAAAATTATTTACTGTATTTTTTACATTTGGAATTTTTTGTACAGAGTTTGGTTTTGCTTTTTCTGCACCTGCTGTTAATTCTGTACCATGGTGGGAACAGCCAACAGTTTGCAGAACAAATCCAACAAACTGCTATACCAGTATGGGCGCAGGTTTTGATACTGGAATGTGGGATGCAAATGGTAATTGCTGGGGATTGAAAATGATATGCTCAGAAGCTACAACTGCAAACGATTCCGAACCAGTTGCAATGGGAAAAAGTCAAATTGCAAATGGAACGGGAATAAAATCTGATTTTGATATAAATATTTTGAATGGTGATTGTTTTGGTGCCAGAAAAACTTCATCAAACGGAAGCGTGGCGTCGGTTGACGGTAATTTTGTTAACGTATGGTGCAATGGTATTCTGGATAATCCAACAGAAACTGTTCAGACCGGTGAAATTCAAACTGGTACACAACCAACTTGCAAAGATTTAGCAAGAAATGGTTGGGTCGGCGTTGTAAATCAACGTTGTTACGGAAAATATTTTGACCCAAGTAAATATTATATTGAATGCGAAGGTGATAATTTACTTCCTAAAAGAATTGTTGTATTAAACGGTTCAGACAAAGTGATTGGCCGCAACGGAACAGTCCCCAGTGTTGATTATCCGACTGATACTGCTGCTGCTGCGACATTATTTGATAAAATGCAAAGTGTATCCGCAGCTAAGAAATCAAAACATTTCTAGAAATAAAAATTCAAAAATAAAACCGGAATATTTCCGGTTTTATTTTTTTAATAAATTATTTTACGCTGCTTTTTTCGCATCTTCCAGTATTTCGACTGGTGGCTTTTTACCCTGCACTACTTCTGCATCGATTACTATCTCTTTTAAATCTTCTTTATCTGGTGCGTCAAACATTGGTTGCAACAATATCTTTTCCAAAATGCTGCGCAAACCGCGTGCACCAGTTTTTCTTTCGGATGCCAATTTTGCAATTTCAGTCAAACCATCATCGGTTATGTTCAGTTTAACACCATCCATTTCCAATATCGCTTTGAACTGTTTTACGATTGCATTTTTTGGTTCAGTTAAAATTCTGACTAATGATTTTTCATCCAAATTATCTAACACAGTAATAACAGGCAAACGACCAACCAATTCTGGAATAATTCCAAATTTTACTAAATCTTCTGGTTGAACACTGAATAAATTATTTTTTTCTTCACGTTCTTTTTTAGATTGCACATTTGCACCAAAACCAATACCGCCACGGTCAGAAGTTCTGTGTCCGATTATTTTATTCAAACCGTCAAAAGCACCACCGCAAATAAATAATATTTTGCTGGTATCCAATTGAACCATAGTTTCACCAGGATGTTTACGACCACCACCACCTGCTGGGACATTCGCAACTGTGCCTTCTACCAGTTTCAAAAGTGCTTGTTGAACACCTTCGCCGCTTACATCGCGTGTAAGTGATGGGTTTTCAGACTTACGTGAAATTTTATCTATTTCATCAATATAAATTATTCCCTTTTGGGCGCGTTCTACGTCGAAATTTGCACTTTGCAAAAGACGCATCAAAACACTTTCAACGTCTTCGCCAACATAACCCGCTTCGGTCAAAGTTGTCGCGTCAGCAATTGCAAATGGTACATCCAATATTTTTGCCAATGTTTGGGCAAACAAAGTCTTACCTGTACCAGTTGGTCCAATCATCAAAACATTTGATTTTTGAATTTCAACATTTGAAGTAATCGCTGCACTGTGACGTTTATAATGATTATACACAGCAACCGATAAAGTACGCTTTGCTTCATCTTGACCAATTATATATTCATTCAAAAATTTATAAATCTTGCTGGGGACTGGCAATTTAGAAACATCTTTGCTGATTTCGGTACGCATATCATCAGCCATAATGTCATTACATAAATTTATACATTCATCGCAAATACAAACATTTTTGCCACTAACAAGTTTTTTTACCTCGTACACAGCCTTGCCGCAAAAGCTGCAAACTTGTTGCGGATCGTGTTCATTCTGGGTTTGTATTTTTTTATCTTTTTCGTCGCTCATTTTAATCCCTCATCAAATTAAATTACAAAGAGAGTTAATTTTATTTTTTCTGTAAAATTTCATCAACTAAACCGAATGCTTTTGCTTCTTCTGGTGTCATAAAATTATCACGTTCCATTGCATCAAAAACTTCTTTTTCTTTTCTTCCTGTAAATTCAGACATTTGCTTTGTTAATGCTACTTTATTCTTTTGGAACTGTTTAACATGAATTTCCATATCTGTCACTTGTCCACGTGTTCCGGCAGATGGTTGATGTATCATAATATTTGTATTTGGCAAAGAAAATCTTTTACCCTTTTCACCAGCGGCCAATAATACTGCACCCATAGATGCAACCAATCCCATACCAATCGTCGAAACCGGCGATTTAATATGATTCATAGTATCCATAATTGCCCATCCAGCTGTAACATCCCCACCAGGACTGTTTATATACAATGAAATATCAGCATTTGGGTTTTCAGATTCCAATAATAATAATTGTGCAACGATTATATTTGCCATACCTGGCTCAATTTCGCCCTGCAACATAATTATACGATCACGAAGTAATCTGGAATAAATATCAAACGAACGTTCACCACGTGGAGACTCTTCTATAACCATTGGAATCAAAGCCATTTTTTAAATCCTTTATACTTATTGCAAATAATATCACACAAAAATCCGATTCGCGAATTTATCATATATATGGGTATTTTTTGAAAAAATACAAGTGATGTGATATAATTAGTAATGATTTATATACCATTTTTACTTTTAATTTATATATAAATTGACAAATAAATAATATGGTATTAAAAAAACACAAAATGGAGCAATTTCTTAATCTGTTTACCATGGCGGCGACAAAAAATGTATTTTTATCAATTATTAATACAATGTATTTATTCCCAATTTCTATTTAGAAAATATTTTTAATTATTATAGGATAAAAATTCGATAAAAAACCGCCATATTGGCGGTTTTTTATTTATGATTCCAAAACTTTTATACCAGGCAGACTGATTCCTTCGATAAATTCCAAAAATGCTCCGCCACCAGTAGATACGTATGTCATATCATTTTTTACCCCTGCAACTTCCAATGCAGTAACCGTATCACCACCACCAATTATACTTTCTAAACTACCATTACTGGTTTGCTTTGCAATTGCGTGCGCGATTTCAAATGTGGACTGTCCCCATACATCACCCCACTCGGCCATTCCCAATGTCCCGTTCCACAAAACCGTTCTGACACTTTCAATTATCTGTATGTTGCGTTTAGTTGTTTCAATTCCGGAATCCATAATCACGTCATCACTTTGTATTTCTGAAAAAGTTTTGTTTACACGAATGGCATCGCGTGAAAACTCTTTTCCGACACCTTTGTCAATTGGTATAAATAATTCACAATCATTTTGCTTTGCAAATTCAGTTAAATCCCGCGCAGCCTGCAAAGTTTCCGCGTCAACTTTGAAATCACCACCATTTGCACCACCAGAAACCGCAAATGCTGTACCAATCATTCCATCAACAATCAATTTATCCGACAGTTTTATTAAAGATTTCAAAACACCAATTTTTGTAGAAAGTTTGCCGCCTGCCACGATTGATAATAATGGACGTTTTGGATTTTCCATCAAATTATTCAAATTTTCAATTTCAGACATCAACAATTCACCCGCATAAGATGGTAAAAATTTTGTAACACCAACTGTACTTGCATGTGCACGATGGCTGACTGCGAATGCATCATTTACAAAAATATCAAATCCGGATGCTAACCTTGACGAAAATTCTGGATTATTTTCTTCTTCACCTGGATAAAATCGGACATTTTCCAACAGAACAACATCACCATCTTTCATATCTTTCATAAAATCTTTTTCCAGACAATCTGTAACCAAAGGAATTTTCATATACTGGGCAATAGGAGCTAGAGTAAATTTCATATCACGCAAACCTTTTGGTCGACCCAAATGTGCACAAATTGCAATTTTTGCACCAGCTCTTTTTAATTTATCAATAGTTGGCATACTTTGATCAATTCTGAATCCATCTGTAATTTTGCCATCAATAATTTGAACATTAAAATCATCACGCAGCAAAATAAATTTACCTTTAACATCTAAATTTTCAATCGTACGCAGTACCATTAGTTATCCTTTTTTTCCAATAATTCCCTGATTGATTTATATGTTTTTCTGTAATGCTGATTTATACCATATTTTTGGATTGCTTGCAAATGTGATGATGTTGGATATCCCGCATTTTTATCCCAATCATATTGTGGAAACTGGGCTGCTAATTCAATCATAATTTTATCACGTGTTTCTTTGGCAATTATTGAAGCGGCTGCAATCGATATTGATTTAGAATCGCCTTTGACAATTGCCCTGCCTGTTAAATCTTTTGGTACCCTGTTTCCATCAATTAAACAAAATTCCGGTTTGGTTGCCAAAGAATCCACTGCACGCCGCATTGCCAGCATTGATGCCTGTAAAATGTTAATTTCATCAATTTCGGCAGCGCTGCACTGGCCGATTGCCCAAATTGTATTTTTTATAATCCAATCATATGCAATCGCACGATTTTTATGATTCATTTGTTTTGAATCAGTTATTAAAACCGGAATTGAAATATTTTTATCTGGAAAAATTACAGCCGCAGCAACAACCGGTCCACATAATGGGCCACGCCCTGCTTCGTCACAACCTGCAACAAATGCAAAACCACTTTCTTGTTCAAAAGAAAAATTTGGTGTGTCCATAATTTTATTTATTTTAATTGGGTTTATATCGATGTTCTATCAGCAATTTGCTTTTGAACATATTCGTCTTCGCTGCTGTAAAGTGGCCACTTTCCTTCGGACAATTCTTCCATAGATGTCAAAGGCTGATCCAGACGTGCACGGTATAACCACAAATTTGACATAACACGTTTCATATAATTACGAGTTTCATACGCTGGAAAACTTTCGATATAAAGCAAAGGATCCGAAGTATCAAAATTCCTGTCAAAACGAACCAACATACCCATACCCGCATTGTATGCTGCCAACATTTTTATAATATTATTGTTAATATTGGGGTGTGCCAACAAATCAACAATATGCTGCTGACCCAAAAACATATTATGTTCAGGTTTTGACATATCAATATCAGACATTTTCATTTTATTTTGACGTGCAACAATTCTTGCAGTTCCAGGCATTAACTGCATTAATCCCTTGGCCCCGGCAGTTGATTTTGCCCCAGTTTTGAATCCACTTTCTTGTTTTGTAATTGCAAATAACAAGGCCCTGTCAATTGACCAACCACCCAGTGGTTCCCAATCTGGCAAAGGATATTGAGCAGAATAAATAATACCAGGGTCAATTTCCAAAATACCACGATCCCTTACTACGTTTGCAACCTGCATAGAAACACGCGGCAATGCGTAAGCAGTTGAAACAGAATTAACAGCATGTAATGTTTTATCAGCAGCCTTAGAAGTTATTAATAATTTCAGATATTGCTCTGCTCTCTCGTTTTGTTTTACCTGTAACAAAGCCAGGGCTAATTTACCATATTTAGAATCTTTCAATGCATCTAAATCATCATCACTTAAATCTTGTTCAAAAAATTCATAGTCGGGAACATCATCCAACATTGTCGCGGACAAAGCCCCGTAAAAAGCCATTGGATGAGCAGAAGCGATTTTCCAATATGTTTTTGCACTTTTTCTGTCATCATTTGCCTCTGCTGCGCGGCCAGCCCAGAATGCTGCCTCGGTTTTTCTGGCATCGTTTATTTGTTGTAATTTTAAAATTTCACTGAAATATTTTTCACTTTCTTCAAATTTTTCTTCTTTATAATACAACAATCCCATTGTCCATAAACCATATTCGGATTTTGCATCCGATGAAACAAAGCCCCATTTTTTTGCCAATTCAAATTCACCATTTGTATAATAAACAAAAGCCAATCGACCAGCCAATCGACCATAATCAGATTCGGTTAATTTCTTTTTGAAAGAAGGATTTTCCAACAATAATCTTGCATTTTTTGTACTGCCGGTACGAATTGATTTTTTAAATTTAGTTATATTTTTATCTGTTTCACCATAATATCTTTTTTGTGTCCAATTTTCAGACTGCGCTGTTTCTATTGATTTTCCATTTATAACAGATGGTAATCTGGGCGAACGAACACTTACTTTTTTTATTTTAGCCAGATTATACATACGTTCAGCACCTGGCATATTATAGTATTTTTCCATCCATGCTATGACTTCTTTTCCCTTGGTATGATAAGTTTTTGATGTGTATCGTTGATACAAAACCTCACTCATCAGTATTGGGTCAGAAATTTGTTTTTCCAATTTAATAGCAGCGTCGATTTTTTCACGTGACTGCAAATCAAAAATATTTGTATAAATTTCGGCATCCTGATTAGACAAAATAGACGGCAAATCTGCCGCGCGTAATGTCACAGGGATAAAAAACATTATTAAAACAGATAAAAATTTCTTCATAATTAAAATAGTGATGTTTTGGGCAATTCACAAACAACTGCGCCTTCATCTACCTCGGGTATTTGGCTGATAATTTTCTTAAAATCGGAAATTTTGGAAAATTTTCTGTAAACAGATACAAATCGTACAAAAGCTATCTGGTCCAGATTCAATAAAGAATCAGATACCATTTTTCCAACCATTTCACTGCTTACTGAATCATCAGTCGTTTCGGTTTCCAATCTGCGATGAATTGATGTTACGACTTTTTCTATTTGCTCGTCGCTGACATCGCGATTCCGACAAGCAATTCTGATACTGCGTTTTAATTTTTCACGATCAAACGGTTCGGTTTTACCACTGTTTTTACGAACCATTAAATCACGCATTTGAACACGTTCAACGGTTGTAAATTTGGCACCACATTGATTGCAAACACGACGACGGCGAATAATCGCGTCTTCAATATCAGGGCGTGAATCTTTCACCTGACTGTCTGTAGAATTGCAATAGGGGCATCTCATAACCATTGTAAATTAGCAATCTTGGGTCAAAGTGTAAAGAACAAAATTAAAATCATAGTATGAAAAAAAATTTAGGTTTTTATAAAAATCAAGCTATTTATTTTACCCATATCCCGCGTCCAGCGCTTTTTAATGGGTCTAAAATATGGTAAAATACAGATTATAGGCAGTAAAAAATGCCAAAAGAGAGAATGAAAAAATATCTGAACAAAATTTTGCTCGGTGATTGCATAGAACGTATGCGCGAATTACCCGATGGCTCGGTGGATGCGGTTTTTGCTGACTCTCCTTATAATCTGCAACTGGGCGAAAAAACGCTTTATCGACCCGAAGATCAAACGGCCGCACGTGCTGTACGTGATTCTTGGGATTCTTTTGAATCAAATGCTGCGTACGATGAATTCACCCGTGCCTGGATGACCGAATGTAAACGTGTATTAAAACCAGACGGGGCTATGTGGGTTATTGGCAGCTATCACAATATTTTCCGTGTAGGTAGCATTTTACAAGACCTGGGATTTTGGATTTTAAACGATATTGTTTGGGTAAAAAATAATCCTATGCCAAATTTCCGTGGCACCAGATTTACAAATGCCCACGAAACAATGATTTGGGCAACACCGCATAAAACCGGAAAATATACTTTTAATTACGAAACTATGAAAAAGTTGAACGGTGGCAAACAAATGCGTTCTGATTGGGATATAAATATTTGCCTGGGTGAAGAAAGAATAAAAGATAAAAATGGTAAAAGTTTGCACAATACCCAAAAACCTATGGATTTATTGCGACGAGTAATTCTATCTTCAACGAAACCTGGCGACATAATTTTAGATCCGTTTATTGGCAGTGGAACAACAGCTGCAGCAGCCAAAGAATTAGGTCGAAACTTTATCGGTTTTGAACAAGATGAATCTTATGTTAATGCAGCAATTGCCAGACTGGAATCTGTAAAACCAATAGATTTGTCAGAAATCGAAATTTCAACACCGAAACGTGATGAAATCAAAGTCGCATTCAATGAATTAATCGAAGCTGGATTATTATATTCGGGACAAACACTGGTCAGTCCGCGTGGAGAACGAGTAATGATAACACGCGACGGTCAACTGACACATTCATTACATGGCAAAGCATCAATTCACATAATGGCTGCAAAAATGCAGCGAAGTGCCAGCTTTAATGGTTGGGATTACTGGAGTGCACAAAAACGTGACGGTTCACTGGTTCCAATTGATGATTTACGCAAATATGTCCGCAGTATAAAACAAGACATCAAAAAAGCCGCTTAATAAAAACATAATATTTTAAATAAAAATGCGGGACTTGCCCGCAAATTTTTTATTATTTTCCGCCAAATAACCTTTTAACAACTTTTTGATTAACTTTGACCCGGTATTCACGCATCAAAAATGAATTATAATCTTCCATAATTTCACGTTGTTTCATGCTTTGCAGTTCTTTTTTCAATGCTGCCATTTTTGTATTATCAACTTTTGGGGATATTTCTTTTTTAATACTCAATACATAAAAAGAGTTCTGACCTGGGACTATTGAATTATTTCCCACTGGTTGTCCAAAAGCTGCAACCAAAACATCTGTTGGCGCACCATTTGCACGCGAAACCGTTGCTGTTTTCTTATCTTTTAATATTTTTGTTTTATTCAAATCCATTAACAAATTATTCGCACGCAAGTATGCCTGTTTTTTCTGTTCTTCGGTTTTCCATGCAGAAATCAGACTGTCTTTTACTGATTTAAAATCTGCGGCATATTCAGGATTAATTTTTTCAACACGGAAAATTACAAATCCTTGTTTTGTTTCTGTAATTTCACTTTCCAGACCCTGGTCCATTGAAAATAATTTTTCAACGACAGAATCTGTCAGCAATTGATCAATTGGTTTTTTATTTTTTGAAAATGCTTGCAGTGTGACAAATTTTGCTTTGACGCTTTTTGCGGCCGCTGACATAGTTTCACCAGAAATAATCGCATCTTCCATTTTTTGAGCGCGTGTATAACCAGCATCATAGCTATCCGGTTGATCCATTTTTGCAGGAATCATTACATAGGAAACAACCCTGGTTTCTGGAATCATTTTTGGATTTTTCTTATAAAATTCACGCAGACTTTCATCATTTGGTACACCAACTTTGAAATCGCTGAATTTAACCTGGGTATATTCAATTAATCTTTCACCATAACGGGAATTATACGCAACCAAAGCTTCAAAATTTGAAACTTTTACCGGTACTGACATTGAACCCAAAACCATTGAACGTAAAATCTGATTACGTAAATAATCTGCAAATTGTTCTTCGGTGAATCCAGCGTTATTCAGCAGTCTTTCGAATTTTTCTGGTGAAAACACACCTTTTTCTTGAAATTCTGGGAACATACGGATTTCCATTGCAATACGTTTATCAGTTACAATAAATCCCAAATCCTGGGCACGATTTTCAACCATCGCATTGCTGATTAAATCTGCCATTACTTTATCCAAAAATGCGGTTGCAACAGCTGAATCTGTGTAAATCTGTTTTTGTTGTGGCTTTGATAATCTGGCCATTTCGCGCGATTTTTCGCTGCTGAATTGACCGGGCGTTATTTTAATATCACCAACTTGAACCATTGTACTTTCACGGCTTGCATTACTCAAAACCCATTCAGCAACACCCCAACCAACGAATGAAAACATCAAGATTCCAATCAATACTTTGGCAATAGGTTTGTTCGACATGTCGCGTAAATATTCTAGCATTTTTAATCCTTTTGGGATAACATAGCAGAACTTTGGATAAAAAATCAAATGGAAAAAAGGGTAAAAAATGAAGATAATCGCGGGAAATTGGAAAATTAACGGTTCAGTTGCAGAATTAGATAGTATGATTTCGGTTTTAAATGAAATTGACACTGAAAACAACTTGATAATTTGCGTCCCTTTTACGATGTTGAATTGTAAAAAATCCGATAGAATTTCAATAGGCGCACAGGATGTCAGCACACACGAACATGGGGCATACACAGGCGAAGTATCCGCAAAAATGATTGCAGAATCAGGTGCAAAATATGTAATTGTCGGTCACAGCGAACGTCGCCAATATCACAACGAAACAAACGATATTGTAAATCAAAAAGCATTAAGGGTTCTAGAATCTGGGTTAATGCCTATTGTTTGTGTTGGGGAAACTTTGGACCAGAAAAATGCTGGTCAAACATTTTCTGTTATTGAAAACCAGGTCACAGAATCAACAAATGGATTAGAAAATTACATTCTTGCATATGAACCAGTATGGGCAATCGGTACCGGTTTAACTGCCACAACCCAGGAAATTGCCGATGTTCATGAATACATTCGTAAATTAACATCAGCCAATTTATTGTATGGTGGATCAGTCAAAGGCGCTAATTCAGGGGAAATTATGTCTATTTTGAATGTTGATGGTGTTTTAGTTGGTGGCGCATCCTTGAAACCGGACGATTTTTTACCTATAATAAAAAGCGTGTAGTTTTATTAACATGATATAAATGGTATGAATATGGAAGAAAAAGAAGTTATTGAAACCCAAGATGCAGTTGAAGAAGCTGTCGTAGTTAACGAAAATCCATCCGAGATTGATTCTTTAAATGCGAAAATCGCAGAGTTAAATGATAAATATCTACGTATGGCGGCCGAGTTAGAAAACACTCGTCGTCGTGCTGCTTTGGATGCTGAATCAACAACCAGAAATCGGGTTATGTCAATTGCCCAAAATTTTTTACCGCTGATGGACGCAATCAGTGCTGCTTTGTCGCACGAACCAAATGATGAAGGGATTGTTTCAATCGCAAAAACATTGGAATCAACATTGGCTAAAATTGGTATAATAAAAATAGAAACCATTTGCCAACCATTAAACCCACAGTTTCATAATGCATTACAGGTTGTTGATGTTCCACCAGAAGATTGTCCATGCGGGGCAAAAACATTTCCAAATATGATTGTTGGTGAATTGCAATCTGGATACATGTTTGGGGATATGGTTTTACGACCTGCAATGGTTGTAGTTAGCAAATAATCTTTGATTTTAGCTCATTTTTTATTGACAACTTTATTTTTTGGTGTCAAGATAATGCAAATCAAATAAAAAGGATAATTTGTTATGACTTATGAAACCGAAGAATCTGAAAATAAATTTCCTAAAATAATCGTAACAGACACCGGGGCAATAATAACCATAGTTCACGAAGCTGGATTGGCAATGAAAAAAACACCAATAAGTAATGACGAAAGTTATGGTGTTTATACCGAAGATGAATGGAAAGCAATATTTACACGCAGCAGAAAAAATGGTAAAAAAACTGTTTTTTCAGGAAAACAATTTGATCAAAATGGTAAAATATCCCCTGTTAATTCTGATTTTGCAAAAAAATGGTGGGAGATATATAGAATAAGTTTCAAACAAGAGTATGCAGGATTACCAAAAGATAATTTTAAAATTCTAACACAAAAAATTAAAACTTTAGTAAATAATATCAAAACAAGACTTTCAAAATAAAAACCGCGCCAAATGGCGCGTTTTTTATATTCCCAACTTATGCGTGAATTTCATCATAAATATCGATTCATTTCCAAATTCGCTGATATTATTTGGGTTAATACGATAAATCATACCAAAAGCACCATCTGTGAATGCACCCAATTTAACACGATATGCACCTGACAAACGAACTTCACGTTTTTCTGGAGATAATGCCAAATCTTCGATGTGTGTATCTTTTACAACCAAATCAAAATTACCATCGGCATTTTCAACACTTTCATAATCGGCATATGCGTATTTCATATTTCCTGATGTTATTGCCAAAGGCATTGCAACAGCAAAAGAAAAACTTCCCATCTGTGCATCAACAGAAAAAGCATTCGATTTTATGTCTGACATTCCTAAAATATATTCACCAGTTGGTTTTGTAGTTGTATTTGCAAATGTTGAACGCAAAGAAATTTTTACATCTTGTTTTGGTGAGTATGACAAAACATTATCCAGATAAACTGTATCACCCTGCCCCATATCCAATAATCCACCAGTTTGTGCGCCCAGTATAGTATTGCTTTCATGGGCGGTACCGATTGATGAAGAAATTGCAAATTTATCATTACCCCATGTTACTATTGACTCTGCGCCCTGAATTAATCCCAGTGTTGCAGGTTGGTACTGATTTGAAACAGTCGGATCATTTTGCAACAATGATTCATCCGTAATATTTCCTGAAAATGCACGTGTACCAAAATACCAGTTTCCAGATTTATATTTTGCACCACTTGATACCGCATTCGAAGCCAAAGATAAAATCGGATTAGATGTTGAATCAAATCTGGACATTCCATCTGTAAAGTGTCCCTGGTATCCGGCTGCAAATTCCATATTTCCAACACTGTATCCGAATTGCATATTATCCAGTCCACCCATGTTGTCATCATATGATTTCTGTGAAACCGCCATTTGCAAAGTCATATTTCCAACTTTATATTCTGGGATTTTATCTGTACTGACCTGGAATTCACCCAGAACATCACCCATATATAAAGCACGTTCATCAGATATTCCTAAAGTAAATTCATTTTCCCAAATACGTGGCAAAGATAAAGTTCCATCCACGCTTTCCAAAACGTCGTAGAAAGGTGCACTGATATATGCCGTGCGCGGATTGAATATAATCGAAGATCTGAATATTGTATTCGAAGCAGCACGCCAATATGCACCCCCGCTGGTTGAAACAATATTTGTACCATCATAATAATAAATTTTGCTACCAGGTTTTGTTGCACGTTCCAAATTTATCATTCCATATCCAAAAACTTCTTTGAAAACGTCCAAATAGTTTTCACCACCGTATTGCCATTTATAATCATACTCGGCTGGCATTTGATACATACCCTGTAAATAAGATGCCAAAGTAGTCGCCGTAAACGCAGTTCCAGACGAATTTGTTCCCAAATATGGACCATCCGATGTTAATGCCAACAAAGCAAACAATTGTTTATTATTCAGATAATCAAACGCAGATTTAACAGCACCAACTGCACCAGCCATACTGGCAACAGCCAATTCATCTGTAACCCCCGCCGCTGCGAAACACCATGGATCAATTCCATTTGCCCCACTGCCGCCAATTCCACATGTGCGTGCTTTATAATAAGTATTTGTTGTTGTATCATGCCACTGACTCAGTGCAATTTTTCCAGACGGAGAGTATCCTGAAACACTGGTAGTACCATTTGTTCCAGTACCAGTTAATCCCACAGCAACAACTGACATAAACAAATGTTCTATGCTGCTGTAAATCAAAGGTGCCGCGTTTTCAAAAGTTGCTTCCTTGGTACTGCCCGAATAACTGCTGTCCGTCACAGAAGCGCCGGTTGAAAAAATTACAATTGGTGAAAATGAAGAACCCAAACCACCGAAAAAGTTTGTTGCAGATGTTCCCGGCAAAGAATCCCCACCAGATGTACCATCAGTTGTATCAACATTATAGTATTGATTTATCAGGTTAATAAAAGATGTTTCTCGGCTTGTTGCTGACACTGATAAAATATCAGAAATTGTTTTTGCATCTGCTGCATGCAATGGTTCAATTATATCTGCATTTGCAATAACATCTGGTTTTGAACGACCGTTTGCCAAATCACCAGCAGCCCACAGCAAACCTGCATTATAAAGTGCCTTGTAATTTAAATAATCTGTTGCACCTGCTTCCTTGGAAAGTGTCAAATTACCACCAGTTTCGATATTATATGCCTGGTCAACAGAACCACTGCTGTCGCTGTCAACATACAACAAACCATCTGTTCCGCGATAACCGTTATACGTGTTTGTACCATCGGTTGCAACAAAACCCAAACCAGTTGCATCAACTGTTATTGTCAATGTATGACCGTATAAAGTCAATGTATCACCCGTTCCCCATACACCGTCGCCTTCGTCAGTATAATTTCCAGAAACAGCGCCAGATGCAGTCTTCATACCAACCCCACTGCCGGTTCTGAAAATTGTCATCTGACCATTTGGCATAAATCCCATATAGTCGGCAGATGTATAACCAGAATCTTTTCCACCAACAATTTTTGCCAGCAAATCATCAATATCTGATGAAAAATTATTGTTTACAACTGTTCCATATCCACCCAAATCAAACAACGACAACGAAGTTGCATCTTCGGATGTTGAATCATCAATTGCAGAATTATTATCAGCGCCACGTGTTATTTTATTATTATAATATTTACTGGAAATCATATCATTGCTGGCACCACTGGCGGCCGTTCCATTAACATTGGTTGTGGTCCATAATAATAATTTATCATCCAAAGATGATGTTGTTTCGGAAATATCACCAGCGGGTTTTGAAAGTGCATTAACACCATTTGCAGTTATCAGTGCAACATTAACTGGTCTGGCCCCTAGTACTGATTCGGAACCCAGATTATTTCCCGCCAAGCTTATTGGGGCACGCGTAGTTGTATCACGCAAAGTACGCATTCCCAAATACCCACGTGCCAACGGCGAATACCCATGCATCATCAACAAATAATTCTGAGCATATGTATTTGTCAGCAAAGCAAAATTATCTTTTATTAAACCATCTGTTGTTGGGCTGTAATAATTCAAATTTGTTGTATAATTCGCAGTTTCAGAAGTTGCGTTTGGCATGGCCGGACCGTATGGCAAAGTAAACGCCGCAGTCGCAGTAGTAGTATTTCCAGTATCCGTTCCTGGACGATCTGTACCAGTACTTGTCGAAGAAGTATTTGTATTACCAGCATCCAGCGCATCTGTTAAAAATAAAAGACCGCCAACAACAACGGCGGCCCCCGCCGCCGCTAATGCTATGCTTTGGGCAGACGATAGCCCGCTGAATAATCCACCAGATGATTCTTTTGGTAATTTTTGATTATATCTTTTAATCTGCTGGTCACACTTTGAAGCATCAGCGCCATACATTTGTAATATTTGTGCTGCACGAACGTCATTATTCATCAGCGCTGTACAAACAACTGACAAACCAGTGTTATCAACATAATTTATATTTGCACCATTATTGACCAATGCCTGGACCTGTTGAATGTCCGCATTTTTTGCAGCTGCCAACAATTGTGATGCAACTTCGAAATCAGTGGCCGCAAACAAAGCACTGGGGGCAAAAAAACAAGCAAATATAAATATTTTTATAAATTTCATTACAATTCTCTCTTGGTATGAATTTTACCATAAAACATTTTTGCCTGTCCAGACAAAAAACAGTTATTGGTTTGCATTTTTTTCATTTACTAATAAGAATTCTATCATTATTGAAAATTTTTATAAATTTGATACAATCAACCTATGCCTTGGATTATTCTTTTTTCCAGTTTGATTGTTATGATTTTTGGCGCCAATTGGTTAATTCGCGGGTGTGTGCGCATGGCAAAAAGAATACGAGTTTCTGAATTTATAGTATCTGTTATTATTATTGGTTTGGGAACAACCGCACCCGAAATATTGGTTTCAATACTATCCAGTGCCAAGGGTTACGGTGGACTGGCGGTTGGAAATGCAATCGGATCAAACATAATACGAATTTTGGGAATTTTTGGAATTGGTGTTTTGTTACATCCTGTGGTTGTCGATTTTCAAAAAAGAAAACTGGAATTGTATTTTGTACTGCTATCCGCTGTTATTATGCTGTGGACAATAGTTGATGGAACAGTTTCAAAATTTGACGGTATGGTTTTGATATTTATTTTTATTGCCTATATAATCGCAAAGAAAATCAAATCATCCCAGGAAATAAATAAAATAAAAAAAGAATACATTCACCCATATAAAATTATAATACCTTTGATTGCCGGCATAGTTGGTCTTTATATTGGTAGCAAATATTTTATGAATGCCCTGGAATCAATAGCTTTCACTTACAATCTAGACGAAAGAATTATGGGAATTTTCATTGTAGCAACCGGAACATCAATACCAGAATTATTGGTCACAATAATTGCCGCATTAAAAAAACGTACTGGTATAGTTTTAGGGAATATTTTGGGTGCAAACATAATAAACATATCCTTGGCGGTTGGCACCGCTGCTATTGTTGCACCATTGACCGTTTCTAAATACATTATTTCTTTTGATATTTGGGTAATGATTGGGGTGACTGCCCTATTCTTTTTTCAATTATCGTTGGAAAAGAAAATTTCCAGATTTACCGGAATTTTCTATCTTACATTACTGGGATTATATTTTTATCTAGTATAACTGGCATAATCTTTTTTAAAATCCGCTTCTAATTTAGCTTTTTCAAAATTGAATTTTTTTATGGTTTCTTGCAATTTTCTGATAGTTATAAGATTCAAAGAATCTTTATATTCTATTATTTTTTCTAAATTATTTATTTTTTTGTACTGTTCTAATTCTTTATCAGACTGGCGTTTCAATTGTTGGTCTTTTAATCTTGATTTTTCTGTTTCTTTTTTTAATCTTTCCAACGAATCCATTGTAATCTTATATGCTTCATCATTTGCAAATGATTGCCAAATATTAATAGTTATAGAAATAGCAAAACTAACTATAAAAAAGACAGTTATTGCTTTTTTTAGATTATTATCTTTTTCATTTTCGATTTTTATTTGATTTACATATAGACTACCCGACTGTTTTATTTCGGTTTTTTTCATGTTTTCTTTTCTATAAAAATCTTCACCTGACATTGATTATATTCCTAGGATAAAAACAGAATATCATATTTTTGGGAAAAATTCCATATTGTTTAACTGGATTTTAATCTAATAATTTATTTGTAAATATTTTTACAGGTGTTGTTTTTCTCTTTGCTCTGAGTTGTATTTTTTGATAGAATTAGATAACGAGAGAAATGAAGTCCATTATCAAATTATTTTCAGTTGCTACCTATTTAATACTTGCTGATTTTTTCGCAGCAGGCGCTGTTGCTTCGTGCTCTAATTATGACCTTACAAAATGCCTGGATTCTGCGTGCAGCTTAAATATTGGATTAAATCCTGCCAGTAGATGTCAGTTGTGCGGTACATCTTCTGCTGGTTCTGCTGAAATAACAAGTATGAAAAGCATATCCGTTGGTACATCTTCAAAAAACACCATATCAGAGTCAGATTTAAAATCCGCGCCAACAGACCCAGGTATGCGCTATGCGTGGGCAACTGGTGAATGTATTAAAAAGATTTCGGGATGCACCGCTGATGACGTTTCAAAAGTTTATGATAAGTTGATTGAACAATCTTGCAAGGCCGCTGGAATAACTGCTGAAACAAAATCTTTGACATCTTCGTTAAAAAAATCAAAAAGTACGGATGATTGTAATGCACAAATAATGACATGCTTATCTGATGAAAATTCATGTAGATCTGATTTTTCAGGGTGCAAAGACGATGCTGATTTTAATAAATTCTTTTCTGCATGCGCCGCTCAGGCCAGTGGATGCGATAACTCTATAAACGAAGTTCGTTCAATGTCGATGAAGTCACGTGACTCTGCCATTGCTAATCAAAAAGCCTTGGTTACAAAAATTGTTAATTCTTATAAATCAAAACGCGAATCTGGTTTAAAAATGGTAAATGATGCATGCACAAACAACCAAGCACGCGAAACCTGTATAAAAACCGTCTGCCAAATAAATATGAAAAACAAATGCGCCAGCGGGTATGAATCCGAAAAATCAATGGCTACTTTGTTATGTGGTTTTTACGATACAGCTTGTGGAAATTATAAACAAAAATGAAGATTTATGATTCAATCTTTACATTAAAATTAAATCGGATTATTGGAATCTGTTTGATTTCTTGCTTTGCTGTTTCTGCAGTTACTGAATCTTTTGCAGCACAGGTTGTTCAAAGGGGCGCTGTGGCCAGTCGTGCGGCACCACGTGCAAACAATGCAGCCAGAATTTCTTCTGCAACCCAGCCCGTGGTTTCAAATGAAAATCAAACAAATGATTTAGAACCAGCACCAGAAGAAACTGTCACAGAAGATACCAGTAATATAATTGATAACAAATCTTCCCAATTCGAAGCTGTGCTGTCAGGTACAGTTGCAAATTCAACTGACACTGTTGCCAATTCACGCGAACAGATGATAATGGATCAACGTGCTGCACTGGATTCGGCTGCTAATATATCTACTGCTAAAAAAACCGCTGCCGCGGCGATGGCATCTGGTAAAAATTCATGTGATACAAATTTACGCGACTGCATGCGACAAAAATGCGATAACGATTTTTCAAAATGTGCTGGTGACGGTGATACTGATTGGGGAAATAAAATAAATTTATGCCGTGCAGATACAAATTGTTCTGGCGAAGAATTTACAGCGTTTGCAAAAGAAATCAAGGCCGACCGTGATTATAACTCGAAAATATCTGGTTATACAAAAACAACCGAATGTGGAAATAGTTATAACAGTTGTATAATAAAAAAATGTGGAACCAATTTTTCGCAATGTATTTCAAAGTCGGTATCAGATGCTGCAATTGCCTCCTGCTCCAGTGTTGCTAGCGGTTGCCAAAATTTTGACAATGGTATGACCAGCAGAATTCAACAGGTATTTGGAACATTACGTGCAAATGCAACTGCCCAGGTTACCAAAGACGAAGCACGTCTGTACGAGCTTCGTGAAAAAATGGCAGAACAATGTAAAACATTGGGTGCAATGTTTGATGAACGCAGTTTAGACTGTGTATTCACAGTAAATTTATTTGCAAATAATTCAAAAAATCCTATGGCGTCAAAGAAATTATATGCTGGTGATGCTTTTGATTGCGATCAAAATTGGTTTGGTGTTGATTTGACAACATACAAAGAAAACGCGTATCGACTGACACGCGAACAAACTGCTGCATCTTCTGCGATTTTGGGTGCTGGTTTGGGTGTTGCTGCAGGTTCGATTTCATCTGGTGCTATCAGTCGTGCAATGGATACACAAAAAGCAGAAAAAGCAGTTGACGCCGCAAAGAAGGAAGAAGGTTCAACGAGTCAAAAAAATCCTGATGCCAAAGATAATGATTTAACAAATGAATCTGATATTTCGTCGACAGGAAAAACTGATACAATAAACAATAGTGTTAACAAAGAGCAAAAAAATAATTCATCAGAAATTAAACTTGAAACAAACAGAGATGAAGTATTTAAGCAAAATTCTGAGATAAACAAGGGTAATGCCGAAGCATTTGAAAAAATGGAAGGTGCTGAAAAAGAGTATGCAAGTGCAAGGGATAACTATAATTCAGCATTAAAAAGTGGTAATAGCACGGATATAAAAAATGCTGAAAATAATCTGAATGCATCCAGACAAAAAACAACAGAAGCTAGCAGTGGTTTAAAAGAAATGAAACAGATTGAAGTAACTAGTATTTCAGTACCAAAACCAGAAGCTCCAACTAGAATAACCTCTTCGATGGTATCAGGTGGAAAGTAAAATGAAAAAAATATTAACGATCTTTATTATTTTTATACCAGTATTTATGATTTCAACTGGCGCTGGTGCATTTAGTAAAAGTTTTGATGACGCTATTCGAATTGGTGAGAAATACTGTATTGATGAAAGTCCAAATATAAAATGTTCAACAACCGAAAATTCAATAGGTTGCATAACTAAAAGTGGTATTAATAATAGTGAAATGATGACAGACTTAAAAAATCATTGCTTACTTATCGCAGAAGAAAATAAAACAAAAGAAAACAAAACTGTCTCAATAACTATTCCTGATTCCATTGATAAAAAAAATATTTCTATTGATAAAACTGAAAAAACAACATCTTCGGAATTATTAGATAAAAAAACAGAAGACAAAGAAACAACTATTGAAAAAAATAGTAATTCAAAAGAAAGCTTCGGTAGCGGTATTAAGAATATGTTCAAATCTGACAAGAAAAAACTAGCAGAGGCAACACAACAAGCAACAGATTCAGAAAAGCAAGCATTAGAAGAATTTAACACATCTGTTCAAATTGCAAAATCTGAATTTGAAAGAAAACTTGGAATTTAAAAGTGACAAGAATAATGAAGAAACTGATTTTTGTATTTTTATTTTTACTTCCTGTTACTGCTTTTGCGGATTCTTTTGAAGACGCTGTGGCAAAATATGAATCTGACATCAAAGATGCAACAAATATATTGAATAGTAAAATTACAAAAAATACAAATCTTGTAACACTGGCAACAAATCAAGTAAATGATGATAAGAAATCAACAATCAGAACAGCTAAAAAGAAGTTTAACAAACAGTTAAGTTCACAAGAAAAAGAAGAGGAACAAAAATATCAAGAAAAACAAAAGCAAGAAATAAACGAAAAAACAAATAGTTCACAAGAACATGCGGTGTCTAGTGATAAAGTTTCAGAGCTCGAGGCAAATGCCCAGGCGATGAGAGATAAAGAAAATTCTACGGAAAATAAATTATTGGGGGCTGCATCTATTGGTGCAACCGGAATTGGGGGCAGTCAATTGGCCCAAGGATTATCAGAACAAAAATCTGACAAAGATGCCGAAACTGATATGAAGGCATATCTGGCAACTTTCAAATGTGACTATGGTCAGGGTCAAAATATAAATGGCGGGGAAAAATCAATTACCCTGCCCGGCGGAAATGTTTTAATGCCAATGTATACTGAATACAAAACCTTGGCAGATGAATTAAAAAATACAAAAACCGCTTTGGGTATGGCGCCGGGAATTGAATCTGAAACAATATTAGATAAATCAACTACTGGGCTATATGAATATGACCAAGCAGAAAGAAAATCTGGTGCATTTGCCAGTGTATCTGCATCATTGACTGGTGCGGCTGGTGACGACGATGCTTGGTATGCCCAAAAAGCCGCGGCATCCAAAAAAGTAACAACAGGTGCACTTGTCGCAGGTGCTGGAATTGTTGGTGGAATTGCTGGAAATATGTTGATAAATAAAAATTCTGCCCAGGAAAGTTCCGATGAAATAAACGCAAAATATGCAAAAATTGCTGCGGCCGCAAAGGAAATTCAAACTGAAATCGACAATAAATCAGAAGTTACAAAACCAGACTGTGGTACCGACGCAAAATTGGTCGGGGAAAATTGCGTTTGCAATGATGAAAATAAAAATTATACAGAAAACGGTTGTGTTGATAAACCAACAGTTGACTGCGGAAATGATGAACATATTTATGCAACAACCGATAACAAATGTTTATGTTCACTTGGATTTGATTTGGTTGAAAATAATAAATGCGTATGCAATCCGCCAAAAGAAATTGATGGTGTATTTTGCCAAGTAAAAGAATCTAAAAAAACTAATTTTGATTCATTAAATAATAACAATTTGAATTCTATGTTTAAATCTGTTGTATCCAAAAATACAGTTTCAGAAACAGAAACAAACATTGTACAAATTGAAAAAATAACTCTAACTTCCAACAGTTTTGCTCCGAATGAATTTGAAGTAAAAGATGATTATAAAACTATTTTAAATGACAGAATCAAAGATATAAGTTCAACAGATGTTTGCTATTTAGTTTCTGGTAATACTGACAAAACCGGTTCCAAGGAAACAAACGATGTATTGAGTTTGAAACGTGCAGAAAGCGTTAAGAAAATACTGACCAATAATGGAATTTCAGAATTAAATATACAAACCGTTGGTAATGGAAGTAGTAAGTGCGATTCAAAAACTCTTTCAAATTCATCTTGCCGCAACGTAACCGTTGAAATTAATACTGGATCTTGCCCACAGGGATAATTAAAATACGAACATAACTCATAGTGTTATTCTGACCAAAGTAAAAGTTTATTTGTTATTATGACACTATGGCACACTATGTAAAATTTATACCAAGCTAATATAAAACACCAATATAACCCTCTGTAAAAAGCTTAGATGACCGAGTAAAAATATACTTAATACAAATAATCACAAAAACTACAACAAAATCCTGTGCGTTATCATTTTGGGAAATTTGATATATTTTAATAAAAAACTTTTTATTAAAATATAAAATATCTACCTTTTTATTGTCTACTATAGTAGACAACGAATTCATTATTATTTTATTTACAAAGAAAACAATAGATTGATAGATAAATGTACAAATATAATAAATATATCGTACTTATATTGTCTACTATAGTAGACAAGTTTTTACATTTATATTATGTAATTTATATTTTTTTGTATGAAATATTTATAATTAACAATATAAAAATCCGCCGAATGGCGGATTTTTATATTCGATTTAAAACCTTATTGACATGCACTGTTTGACACTGCAACTGGATAGTTAACTGTGCAAGTGCTGCCCGATACTGCGCAAGCTGTATTAACCAATGTGGTATTCATTGAATTCACCGGTTTATAGTTAACCTGAGCAATTGTGCACTGGTTCAAATCTTTTAATGTTTCACAGGCCTTTGTCCAAGATGCACAATCAGTCGCTGTTGCTGTTGGCATAATTGTATCAGGCAAGCGCAGATTCCATTTTACATAGAAATCTTTCAGAGAGCCTATGCTGTATGACTTGCCGTAATCAACTTTTTGCAAACCATCACCAACGCGGCAGTTAATGTTGTTCTTTTCAACAAATGCTGTGATTGCTGTTGCCAAACCACCTGCTGCTGCACCAGCACCGGCACCGATTGCTGTTGATGCCAACATATTGGATTTTTCAATATTATCTAATGATCCCAATCCACTAAATATTTTTGACAAATCACCTATCTGTGTTTTAATTTCCCCACCAGATACACATTCTTCAGAATTTCCACCTTCGCAATAAACACCATTATAATAATTCTGGTTTATTAAAGATGTATATTTGATAGCTTCTTTACGTATTTTAGTGACTTTTAAATTATTTTTTAAATCCGTTTTTTCGTTATCTTTCAATTCAGAATTAATAACATCAGTCAACGGTTTTCCTGTGCTTTCGTTATCGGCATAATAAATATCATAATTAAAGTCGCTACCTTCTGATTTAAAATTTTCCTTGGTCAAAACAATAGTTGTATCATTTTCGGACGGGTTTAAAGATTTTAACTTTTCATAATTATTGTACAATTTAACAATAGATTCACACTGTCTTTCAGACATTGTATCATTTGCAAAACTTTCAAATTCATTATTCAAATACTTATTTAATGTATTTAAACTATTTCTATTGTCACGCAGTTCATCAGACAATGCTTTTCTGCTTGTTGCATTATCACAATCAAACCTGCGTTCGCCATGACCAGCCAATGCACCAACACCGGCACCAACTAATGTTCCACCACCAACACCAACAACGGCTGTGGTTTTTGTGTTTGTCATCAAGCCAAACCCAAAAATATCCTTACCACAGGTAAAGCTGCTGCCAGCATTTTTCCAAACTTCTGCTGGCTGATCATTTCCTGCGGCACCAAACAACCAGCTGTTTTTAATTTGTGAATTTTTATTATATGCGGCAACACGAACCAAGCATTCGCCAGTTGCAGCATCCCAACGTGCATAATGACCGCGTTGACCATCAACACTGCCGTTTGTATTAACTCTGACACCTTGTGGTGAGTCTTTTATCAAAGAACCCCCACCCTGACTGTTATAAGCACCAATTTGTTTATTATATTCAGATGTAACTGCACCTGTGTTAGAAACAGCGTCAAAAGAAGAACCGTAAACATTTTTATCCAACAACCAGCAAGTGTTTTCTGCCTGGTTAGGTGTCAAACCTGTCTTGCGCAAAACAAATGAATAATATTCCGGTTGAATTTTACGGGAGTTAAAGTCCAACCAAAAATCAGATGTTGTACGATAAACGTTTTGGCAATTTTTACGAACATCACTTAAACATTTATCAACCTGGACTGAACACAAATTCATTCCATTAAGAATTGAATTACGTAAATCCTGATTAAACAAATCATTCAATCCACCTGGCAAAGCACCATTATTAACACAGGACAAAACATCGTTCATACAATTTTCGATTGTATAATCAGATGTCTGAACACCACCATCTGGACATTTAATCGCATTAGCAGTATTTGTATTTGTTGTAACATTTCCAGTTGCATTTGTAGGTAAAATCGACATTGTCGGCATACGTTGCTGACCAGAAAATGTTGCGCGATTGGCCGAAGCAACATTATAAGATGCACGACCAGTATCGGCTGCAGAAGCAGCACCGAACATAAACACAACCCCTATTCCTGTTAGTGAAAGCCCAAAAGACTTGAATAAATTGCGCATGATATCTCCCTTTAATCGTTTTAATTATATCATTAAACACAGTATAAAAAAAGGACTTTTATACAAAAAGTTAAGTGATAAATAATATGGTTTTAATTCAATTAATTAAATATACGATTATTATAAAAATTTGACAAATATTTTTATTTCGTCTAGAATTTATTTGTAATGAAAAAAACTCTGGAATTCTTAAAAGCAAACAAACTTGCAGTTATTTGGACTATCTATTACGTAGCTGCACTTTATTGCATTCTTATTTTTCTGTTCGGTTTTGATTTATTTTCATTGTATCAGTGGCGAATATTATTAAATTCTAAGTTACACGGATTTGTTGGATTTACTTTTGGTTTGATAATGTATTCTGCTCTGCCTTTGTACTTAGCGACAACTGCCATCATAATAAGAACAAAGAAACCTTTATTTGAATTAAATTTATTCAAGAAGAAAGAAGTAGAAAAAAAAGAAGAGAAAGAAGAAAAAAAACCAGAGGAAGAAATTGTTGATCTGCCAGACAGAATTCCAACGGAATTAAAAGGCCCATTTTTACGCGTGCGACAAAAAATAAATTTCAGACCCGAATCGACTTTTGATATAAAAGATATAAATATAAAAAAAGACGAACCGAATTTACAACATTCACAAGAACCTAGTTTGCCGTTACCTGACAGTTTCGATTTTATGGCTACGGAAAACTTTGATGATACAAATAAATCTTCTGTTCCTGTATTCAAAGAAATAAATTTTTCAGAATTTAATAATAATGTTTCAGGACAAACAAATATCTTTCACGAATCAGAATTATTAAAATACCTGAAAGGTAAAAATTACGAACCGGTAATGGACGGCAATATTGTAATAGCAAAAAACATGGCAATCGCCGAGCATACTGATTCGGATTTTTGGATTGCAGATGAAGAAAGTTGGTTTGCATCTGGTAAACAAAAAATATCACCTGTTATCGAAGCAATAAAAGCGGCTGAAAAACATAATGCTTTACCTGCAATATATTTGGGTGAAAAAAATATTATGGATTTGAAAAACCGAATCGAAGAATGGGAATCGCGCGGAGTAAAAATATTTAATAACCTGACAGATATCTAATTATATAATAACAAATCATAAATTATTTGTAATTGTATAAAATAAAAAAACTATATTTTGAAATTTATTAAAAAATTTAATATTATTCTAAAAAATAAAATGATTAAAATATATACGGTTTATATTGTCTACTATAGTAGACAATAATTTTTATTATATTTTTTTGTAAAATAAAACTTCAGTTAAAAACGCGTCTATTTGACGCGTTTTTATTTCTAGAATTGTGTATCTGTACAACTCTCGGTTTCGGCACTCCAACTCTTACAATATTTTGATCCAAATAATGGATTTTTAACATTTGTACATCTTTGAGAACGTATGCATTTGTGACAATTCAATGTTTCCCAATTAAATGTAGATGTTATCATTTGTTTTTCTCTCAAAGAACTGTATTGTTTTGAACCTACCATTTGTAATTTTGAAATCTGATCAGCATCATATGTTACATTCGTAGAGTTTACAGACATGAATGGCATTGCCCATCCGTTTGTCAAACTTATAAGAGTGTTTTCTAGTGAACTTCTGGAATTATTAATCGAAGAATTATTAGAAATAACACTTACATTAACCATGCTTATACATGCCTTTCTTGCTGCATCACGATGTGCATCTTTTTTGTCCTGATTTTCCAAAGCATCGACACGATCAGCAACTACCTTGTAATCTTCTAAAATTTTCTTGGACAATTCATCATATTTTTTATAATAGTTTGCTTTTACTGTTTTCAAAGCTGAATTTGCAATAACTAAACGTACTTGATCTGTCAATTTTGGAAAACGTGCCTGCCCTTCCTTTCCAATTTTCAAATTATTCATACCTTGAACTTGACGTCCGGTCATACAATATTGAACAGTTGGGTCGGCTTCAACTGTTTTTATTGCACTATTAATATTTTTTTCCAAAGCTGACAATTCTGTTTCAACTTTATTTTTTTCAGTATCTGATAATTCTGTATCAGAAGCAGTTATATAATCATCAACATTTGTCAAAGTTCCATCGTCTTTTACTTCTATATTTTCCCAATAAATATTTCCATCCAAAATTCCAGCATATGGAACATCTGAACGTAATTCACCATCTGTTATTTGTGATACATCTGCACGACACAAATTATAGTTTATAGATAAATTGCTGATGTTTCCTGTGTACTGACATACTTTATATTCCAATGAACGACTTCCCAGACCATCATCCACTGTAAGCCCGTTGCAATCATCTGTACTACCACAAACTTTTATCATAGATTCATCTAATGCTTTTTGACATACAGACTGGAAACTATTATCTATATTTAACATAATTCCTTGAACCATTGTGGATAATTCTTCATATACTGCTTCACCACGAATATCATTGCCAACTTTGGTACTGCTGTAAACTTTTTGACAGCCTGTTAATTTATCATATGGGCACATACGAATTATTGTATCAGTATCCAAACCAACACATTTTGAATAATCAGATCCACATCTATCATCACTTTGCAAACATTCTTTTACTTCGGTTGTACATGAATCAACGCGCATAGAAGATAAACGTGCATAAACATAATCCATAATCAAAGGTTCAGCTGATACACATGGATCAATTTGAACTTTACACAAAGAACGAACAGTTTCAGGACGTGATAAACACATATCATATGAACCGTCTGGATCATTTGGATCGATTGTATCTTTACACGCTTTTTGGAAGCACTGTGAAATATTTGAAATACAATTTGTACGCAAATCAGATTCAGCCAATAATTCTGCTGTTTTCAAAGTTGGCGCAACTTCGCGCAGGAATGTATCCCAAACCTGGTCTTTGACTGCAACGCATGAATTTGTAATATTGTCGCACATTGGCTTTTTTGATTCCAACGCATCCATAGTCGATGCAGCAACAGAAATTTTTGTACTTGATCCTTTGATATCAACCATCTTCATAGAAGATTTTGAACTGGTGGATTTTTTTGCATTTTCAGCCGCAGCAATACCAACACAACCTGTAAAATCATCTTTGCAACCAGCAGTATTTGCCATACATTTTTTAAATTCTATTGTACATTGTCCCAGGTCATATTTATTCGCTGTCCGCAAAGAATCCAAAGCCGCATCACGCAAAGCTTTTTGTGCAGCAGCCAATTTGGTAGAACTGGAATTTTTTTGTTTTGTTAAATCATTTTCATACGCAGCACAATCTGACTTTATATTTTGCGCATACATCATCTGCAACATAGACATATCATTTGCGCATTCTGGTAATTGCGAAATACAGATTTGATTAACCGAGTTATACAAATCATCACCTGTTTTTCCATCTATTGGGCTGACTTCTTTTTCAGCAAAAATATCTTCGCTGTTATCATCGGTCTGATTCCATAAATTTAAGTCCAAAGTACGTGAACGAGTATTTTGATTAGCATCTGTTATACTTTTTTCAGAATTTTGTGCAGCAGCGATAGCAGCATCAGCATTTGCACCCATTTCTATTTTTTCAACACCTTCGGTTGCCATTTTATAACTTTGTGCATCCAGGCTTTGAATTTGGGCCAAAACCTTGTCCAATTCGGTTTTGCGATCACTGCATAAACATCTACCACCACTAGTATTTTCAATCATGCAAAAAGAATCCATACAGCCAAAATATTTTTGCTGACATGCTTCGTTAACAACTGTATTTCTGTTTGCTGCTGATATTTTTGTTCCAGAATTTATCACTTTTTGTGTTGTTGCAGCACGTGCAGATACAGTTTGAGATGTTACTGGTACACTACCCGATCTGGCTGATGTAGTTCTGTTTGAAACAGAAGGTGTTGCAGAACGAGCAGAAGTAGTTCTGATAGCGGCTGCACGTGCAGATGTTTGTGAAACCGTATCAGAAGATGATACAACCGTCTGACTTCTTCTTTGTGAAGGAACAGCTGCCTGTGCATTTAATACTAAACAAAAGGTAAGTATGGAAAAAAAGACCATTTTTTTCATTATAAAATCTCCAACATTTGTTTAATTTTACCAGAAAAACATGTATAATAAAAGCAGTTTGATAAAAATTCCCCTATTTTGTCAATATGTCGTATAATTTTTGAATATGAAATTATTATAATAATTTGTTGACAAATACAATATTTGTTATATTATCTACAAAAGGATTTTTTATGCCAAAAGACATAAACCCGAACATTATTCTTAAAAATACATATTATGTTGAAATTACAAAAGTTTCTAACTTTTTTGAATCTGATGAATGTGTATATTTCCCAACAATAACAATCAATGGGGTTTTACAACAAATAATTCCAGAAAAAACTGTTTTTACAGCTTTTCCAAATCCTGGTGCAAGTTTTATGTTAAAAAACTTCGAAAATATGCGAAAAATTCTTGGTGAAAGACTGGCTAAAACAATTATTGCATACAAAGATAAAGAAACATTAGAAGAAATTTTAATGTTATTTCCGAATAATCTTGCTGCAACGGTTGTTGATGATATTACCGAACGGTTAAACGAAGCATCTTTAAAAGATTATAAAAAAGAAGTAGATGCCAGACGTATATTGATTGAAAAAAATTCACCAAATATTAGATAAATTTACTTAAAAAACAATAAATATAAAAAATGCTTATAAATAAAATAAAAAATCCGCAATAATGCGGATTTTTATTTTAATTAAATTATGCAAAAGCATTTTTAATTTTATTTTCCTGTTGCACGACGTTTAACAGAAACTTCTTTCTTGGCTGTTGTAGCCTTTGCAGCACCTGTATCACGTGCAACTTTTGTTGCTGGTGTTTTTACAGTTTTTTCTTTTTTATCAGCCACTGCTTTTTCAGATTTTGTTTCTTCTGTTTTTACTGGTGTTGATTTTTTAGCGTTTTCATCACGTTCAACCAATTCGATAATTGCCATTGGTGCAGCATCACCATAACGGAAACCAGCTTTCATAACGCGAGTGTAACCACCTGGGCGTTTTGCATAACGTGGACCCAAAACTGTAAATAATTTTTTTACAGTTGTTGCACTGGAATTATCCAGCTCGCTTGCAACCAAACGACGATTTGCAACATTATCAACTTTTGCCTTGGTAATCAGCTTTTCGACAACACTGCGCAAATCTTTTGCTTTTGGCAAAGTTGTTTTAATCTGTTCTCTTTCAACCAAGTTTTTTACCAATCCAACAAACAAAGCCTTGCGAGCGTTTGCGTGACGATTAAACTTACGTCCTTGTTTTTGATGTCTCATGCTGTTACTCCTTTTTCGTTGCAGCCCGTAATAAACGGGATAAGACAATTTCATAACCTGAAAAAATCAGAATTATGAAGTTTTGTGATAACCCATTTTTTGGGTTATCACGGTTTATTTATTATTTGTATGGGTCTTCGTATTTCTTGGACAACTCAGAAATATTTTCTGGTGGCCAACCTGGAACATCCATACCCAATCCCAATCCCATGGCTTCTAATTGAACTTTGATTTCATTCAAAGATTTGCGGCCAAAGTTTGGTGTTTTCAACATATCAGCTTCGGTTTTCTGAACTAATTCGCCCAACCAGTTGATTTTATCGTTTTTCAGACAATTGTTTGCACGAACAGACAATTCCAATTCGTCAACATGTTTCAATAATTTTGGATCAAATGGCAAAGCATCTTTTGCTTTTTCTTCTTCTTTTACTGCGTTGATTTGTGCAGGATCTTCAAAGTTGATAAACACAACCAATTGGTCTGTCAAAATCCGAGCAGCAAATGCAATTGCATCTTCTGGTGTTATACTGCCGTTTGTTTTTACAACCATTTCCAATTTATCAAAGTCAGTTGATTGACCAACACGAGTTTCAGAAACATCAAAAGCAACATTCAAAATTGGTGAAAAGATAGAGTCCATAGGAATAACACCCAAAGGCAGATTTTCTGCATGAGCATTAGAAGGAACATATCCACGACCTGTGCCCAATGTTATTTCCATATCCAAACTTGCACCTTTGTCCAAATTGCATATTTCTACATCTTTGTTCATAACTTCAATGCTACCAGTGGTTTCAATCATGGCAGCTGTTACAACTGCTGGACCTTTTACTTTCAAGTATGCTTTGTGTTGACCTTCGGTCAGGGCTTTGAAATAAACGCCCTTCAAATTCAAGATAATATCTGTTACATCTTCACGAACGCCAGCAAGGCTGGAAAATTCATGTTGAACACCATCAATTTTTACATACATTGGTGCGCATCCCTGCAAAGAAGACAACAAAACACGGCGCAAAGCAGTGCCCAGTGTGCGACCAAATCCTTTTTCAAGTGGATCTGCAATCAGTGTAGCGATATTAGGGTTATTTTCGTCGATTTTGATATTCAGCTTTTTTGGCTTAATCAAAGTCATCCAGTTTTTTTCTATCATAGAGGTTTCTCCATTAGGCTTAGTTTATTATTTTCACCGTAAAGGCTTGCTGATTCTATATCAGAAATATCTGAAAGTCAAATGAATTATGGGATTTCTACATAATCTTTTTGCAAAAATTATACAATAATAAATCTTATTTATTGTACATTGCCCAGGTGCTTTCTATCAAAGTATCTATATCTGAATATTTTGGTATCCAACCCAAAATTTCATATGCCATGTTTGCAGATGCTGTCAATTTTGCTGGGTCGCCATCTCTTCTGGGACCGATTACAGTTTTAATTTCTTTTCCGGTTATTCTTTTGGCTGTATCTATTATTTCTTTTACTGATGTTCCATTTCCAGTACCCAAATTCAGCGTCAAGCTTTTGTCATTTTTAATTATGTAATTTAATGCCAATAAATGCCCATTTGCCAAATCGCTGACGTGGATATAATCGCGAATACACGTTCCATCGGGTGTTGGATAATCATCACCAAAAACTGTTATTTCTGGTCTGGTTCCGGCTGCAACTTCCATTACCAATGGCAATAAATTTGCAGTACCTTTTTCCAGTCCACCAATTCGACCGCGCGTATCATAACCAGCTGCATTAAAATAACGCAATGCTGCAAAACGAAATCCTTTTAATTTTTCGTACCAGCCCGAAATTCTTTCGATTTCCAATTTTGTAAAACCATAATAATTTTCTGGATTTTTTGGATGTTTTTCATCAATTGGAACATATTCAGGTTCGCCATAAACAGCCGCACTGGATGAAAAAATTATATTTTTAATCCCAGATTCTGACATTGCATTCAAAATATTTATAGTACCAGAAATATTATTGGTTGAATATTTTTCAGGTTTTATCATGGATTCACCTGCGGCCTTGAAAGCGGCAAAATGCAAGACAGCGTCAAAACCATTTTTCATGGCGTCAATCAAATCAGAATAATTCAAAATATCACCCTGAATAAAATTTGATTCTGAAAATAAATTTTCTTTTGTACCCGTTGATAAATTATCAAATACTGTAACATCATGACCATTATCCAAAAGCTCACGCGTTACATGACTGCCAATATAACCTGCCCCACCAATAACTAATACTTTCATAATAAAACCTGTTGTTTATAAAAATAAAAAGGCACCGTAAAACAGTGCCATATTTTTTAGACGCGACGAACCTTTTTCGGTCTGCATCCGTTGTGCGGAACGCGTGTTGTATCTGTGATTGATTGAACAATCAAACCTGCGTTTGACAAACCACGAACTGCAGATTCACGACCCTGACCGATACCGCGCATCAAAACATCAACTGTTTTCATACCCATTTCAGCAACTTTTTTACCAATGCTTTCTGCAACAATTGTTGCTGCGTATGGTGTTGATTTTTTTGCACCTTTAAAATTATTTGCACCAGCTGTAGCCCAAGTCAATACGCTGCCGGCCTGGTCAGTGACAGTAATTCTGGTATTGTTATTGGTTGCAACGACATGGGCAATACCATGCGATACTTTTTTAACAACTTTCTTTTTAGTTTTTGCAATTGCCATTATGATACCCTATTATTTGTTATTTTTATTTACCCTTGGATGCAGAACCTGCAACAACAACGCGTTTACCTTTTCTGGTACGTGCATTTGTTTGTGTGCGTTGTCCACGAACTGGCAGACGCATACGATGTCTTGTTCCACGATATGTTTTCAAATCCTGAAGACGTTTAATATTCATCTGAACATCACGACGAACATCACCTTCTACTTTGAAGTTCTGTTCGATGTAGTTGGAAATATTTACAACGTCTGTGTCGGTCAAATCTTTTGCACGCAAACTATCTTTGATTTTCAAAGCTTTGCAAATTTGTGCTGATTTGGCTGGGCCAATACCATAAATATAACGTAACGCGATTTCAACGCGTTTTTCCGACGGAATGTTCACACCTGCTATACGTGCCATCTTATGTTTTCCTTTTTATTTTTCTTAACCAATCTTTATCATTTTGCCGGATTATTTTATATCAAATACAGCAAAAGTCAAACTTGTTTTTTCCTTAGACGCGAAAACGTCCTTTTTTTTGTGTTGTTTTAATAACATTTGTGTATTGTTTTGCAACCAAATATGATTGTACCTGATTCATTGTATCTAATACAACACCAGCAACAATCAATACACTTGTACCACCAATCACCAAAGGCATACCCAAATGAGTATTAAGTATGATTGGTAACACACAAACAACTACCAGGTACACAACACCGATTGCTGTGGTTCTGGAAACAACATTATCTAAATATTTTGTTGTTTGTTCGCCTGGACGAACACCTGGAATATATCCGCCTGCATTTTTCAAATTTGTACTTGTCTCTTCAGAGTTGAAAACAACAGCTGTTTGAAAGTATGCAAAGAACGCTATCAACAAAGTATAAATCAAAATATAAGACCAAGTACCATAGCTTAGGAATCCAATAATATTTTGAACTATCAAATTTTCACTTTGTGCAAAACGTTGAATAAAAGCCGGTAACATCATAATACTGGATGCAAATACAGGTCCCATAACACCAGATAAATTTATCTTTACTGGTAAATATGATGCATTAGTGTTTGTAACACCATTTGCCATAACTTGGCGTGGGTACAAAATTTGTATACGACGTTGTGCCTGTTCCATAAAAGCAATCAATGCAACAACACCTATTACAAACGCTAATATTAATCCAATCATGGCAGGTGACATCTGACCAACAGAACCCAAAGATAAAACCTTGGCGATACCACTTGGTATATGTGCAATAATTCCTGCAAAAATCAACAATGAAGCGCCCTGACCCAGACCACGTGCTGTGATTTGTTCTGCCAACCACATAACAAAAACCGTTCCACCAACCAACGCGATAACAGCTGATAATTCAAATAGAAAACCAGGATTTACAACCGCATATGCACCATTTACTGGCGCCATTGATTCCAAACCACGAACAATCGCCCAACCTTGTACAACTGCCAACAAAACTGCCAAATAGCGTGTATACTGGTTGATTTTTATACGACCTGTTTCGCCTTCTTTGCGCAATTCAGACATAGATTTGCTTGTCGCAGACAATAATTGAATAACAATCGAAGCCGAGATATAAGGGAAAATATTCAATGCCAAAACTGACATACGTGACAACGAACCACCACTGAACATATCAAACATTCCCATCATACCGTTTCCGTCACCATTAAACAAATGCAAAACAGCCGAAGCGTTTACACCAGGTAGTGGGATAAAAGAACCAATACGATAAACAATCAACGCACCCAAAGTAAACAAGATGCGTTTTTGTAAATCTGATAAATTCTTAAAATAGTTTGTTATAAATTTCATAATTTATTTCTGGTTTTGAATTTATGGTTTCTAAAACTAGAAACCATAAATAAGTATTTATTTTGCCTTTACTGATCCACCAGCTTTTACAACTGCTGCTTCTGCTGATTTCGACCATTTGTCAGCAATAATATTTACGGCTGTTTTAATTTCGCCTTTGGCCAAAATTTTTAAACCAGACAGTTTACGGTTGATAATTTTAGCAACCAACAAAGAATCCATTGTGATTTCTTTTTTAGCATCAATTTTTCCAGCTTTTACAAATTTTTCAATATCGCCCAAGTTAATCGTTACATATGATTTTGCAAAAGGATTCTTAAATCCAAATTTTGGAAAGCGACGCAAAATTGGCATCTGACCACCCTGGAAAGTTGCCTGTTTACGTGAACCTGCGCGTGCTTTTTGACCCTTATTTCCGCGACCAGCGGTTTTACCATAACCAGAAGCCATACCACGTCCAACGCGTTTTATACCTTTGCGTGCTCCGAAATTATCCATCAGTGCGTTCAGTTTCATTTTTTTATTCCTTATTCTTGCGTCAAATTATTTTACGATTTCTACCAAGTGAGAAACTTTTGCGATCATGCCACGAACAGACGCTGTGTCACCTAATTCCTTGGTTTTACCAATACGACCCAGACCCAAAGATTTTACAATTTTAACCTGAGATTCTGGTTGTCCAATTATGCTTTTAATTTGTTTTACAGTTATTTTTGACATGTCAATTACCCTTTGTAATCTTATTGATCCTGTACTTCTTCAGCGTGCTTTTTTCCATCACGGCCGGCGATAATTTCTGAAACAGTCTTTCCGCGACGAGCAGCGACAGATTTCGGAGAATTCATTTTGCCAAAAGCCAAAAATGCAGCACGAATAATATTGTTCGGATTACTGCTTCCCTGAGACTTTACAACAACGTCCTGAATGCCCAAGCATTCAAAAACAGCGCGCAAAGCACCACCAGCAATAATTCCAGTTCCAGGAACTGCACTGCGTACAACCAATTTGCTGGCACCATATTTTGCATCAACATCATGATGTAATGTACGACCTTCTTTTAATGGAACGCGTACCATTTTTGCTTTTGCTGCCTTGGTTGCTTTTTGTACAGCAGACTGTACTTCCAATGCTTTACCTTTACCAAAACCTACGCGACCTGCTTTGTCACCAACAACAACCAGCGCGGAAAAAGACATATTACGTCCACCTTTAACGGTTTTGGAAACGCGATTGATAGAAACTAATTTATCTACCAAATTATCTGTCTGTAATTTTTTATCATCAAAACGTGCCATTACTTATGCTCCTTGAGTCGCAAAGCATTTGCTTTGCAAATTAAATCTTATATGTTTATACCACCTGCGCGGATAGCTTCGCACAAGGCCTTTACACGGCCATGATAGCGATATGCACCACGATCAAAATAACAATTTTTTTCAATTTTTGCTTTCACTGCGCGTTCAGCAAAAGATTTACCAACCATTTCGGCACCAGCAACATTCCAACCTTTGCCCTTGAAAGCTTTTTCTTTAGAAGATGCTGCACAAATTGTACGACCTGCAACATCATCAATTGCTTGAATTTCAATATGACGACCAGAACGGAAAACCGATAAACGGATTTTACCTGGATTTTTTCTTTTCAACGCACCACGATTAGATAACTTGCGTCTTTCATCAGTAGATAAATGTTTTAACATTTTTTTTCCTTTTTTACATCCCCGTAACAGCGGGAATTATTTTGTTAATAAAACTATCTTTGTTTACCTTGATTAATTTTATCATTCAATTTTTTATCTTTGTTACCATACAAAGCTGATACAAAACCGGTTAATACAACAATTGATAATAAAACTCCAGCAACAACCTTTGGTGCAACAGTCGCAATATTATTTGTATCTAAAATTGTCATATTATACTCCTTTGGGTCTAATAAGAAATTGGTTATTATTTCTTTTTACCTTCTTTGCGGCGGATCTTTTCACCCTTATAGAAAATACCTTTTCCTTTGTATGGATCTGCTTTGCGAACTTTATGAACTTTGTCAGCAAACTGTCCAACCAAAACTTTATCGATACCCTTGATTATGAATTCAGTTGGTGTTGCACCCATTTCAACAGACAAACCTGTTGGAACTGGCAAAACAACATCATGAGAATAACCAGCAACCAATACCAAATCTTTACCCTTAACCGATGCTTTATAACCAACACCTTTCATATACATTTCTTTGACAAAGCCTTCGGAAACACCAATAACTGCCGCTTTGATATTGCGGGTCATTGTTCCCCACATAGCGCGTGATGCTTTATCTTCTGCATCTTTTGGTGTAACGACAACTTCGTTATTTTCAATTTTAATTTCTACCAAGCCGGCATTTTTTGTATCCAAAGGTAATTTTATTTCACCTTTTGGACCTTTTACCACCAAGGCACCACCGACGATTTCAATTGATACGCCGTTTTTGATTTCTACTGGATATTTTCCTGCACGAGACATAACTGTTTGCTCCTTCGTCGCAAAGCTTTCAAACTTTGCAATTCATTAAATAACTCTACACAATACTTCACCACCAACGTTCATCAAGCGCGCTTTGTGGTCTGTCATAACACCGTTCGGTGTGGATACAATAGCAATACCCAAACCGTTCAATACTTTTGGCATTTTTACACTGCCAGAATAAACGCGACGACCTGGCTTGGATACAACGGAAATATCCTGTATCGCGCCTACGCCACCAACGTATTTCAAATCCACAACCAAATTCGTGCGTTTTTCATCAATTTGAACTGAACGAAAATCGGTTATGAAACCTTCATCTTTCAAAACACTCAGAACAGCAGAACGCAGTTTGCTGTTTGGAAGTGTTACACTTTCCTTACCAGCATTCTGACCATTGCGAATGCGGGTCAACATATCTCCAATTGGATGCGATAATGACATAATTTGCTCCTTACATTGCAAAGCGACAGGCTTTGCAGTTTATTTTTTACCAACTTGATTTGCGAACACCTGGCAACTTACCTTCGGACGCCAAAGTGCGGACTTGCTGACGACACAGACCGAACATGCGGAAAAAACCGCGTGCACGACCAGTTACAGAACAGCGATTATGCAAACGTGTCTTATTCGCATTACGTGGCATTTTAGCCATTTTTTTCATAGCTTCCATGCGTTCATCCGGCGTTGCATTTACAGACATTTTCGCTTTGACTGCATCATGCTTTTTTGCATTTTGTGCAACCATTTTTTCGCGGCGTGCCTGTTTATTTATCAGTGCTAGTTTAGCCATATTTTTTTCCTTATACTATTATTTCAATACCAGTGGCAAACCGATTTTTGTCAGCAAAGCGCGTGCTTCGTCATCGGTTTTTGCAGTTGTTGCAATTACAATATCCATTCCAATGATAGAATCAATTTTATCAATTGAAATTTCTGGGAATATCAAATGTTCTTTGATTCCAAATGCATAATTTCCACGACCATCAAATTTTGATTTTGACAATCCTGCAAAGTCTTTTACACGTGGCAAAGCAACTGTAATCAATTTATCCAAGAAATCATACATTCTTTTACCACGCAATGTAACCTTGGTACCGATTGCCTGACCTGCACGCAGACGGTATGTTGCAATTGATTTTTTTGCCTTGGTAACTACTGGTTTCTGTGCAGCAATAGCTGTCAAATCTGCAACTGCTGATTCCAATTTCTTTTTATCAGAAACAGCCGAGCCAACACCCATGTTCAAAACAATTTTTTCCAAACGTGGTACAGCAAATTTATTTTTGTATCCGAATTCTTTTTCCAATTCAGGTACAATCTTTTTTTCATAAATTTCACGCAATCTACTTTGCATTTCTTTTTCCTTTTTTTACATTCCCGTAACAGCGGGAACTTTCAATTTATATCTGTGTTCCAGACTTTTTTGAAACGCGGACTTTTTTATCACCTTCTACTTTGTAACCAATCCGAGAAGGTTTTTTTGTTTTTGAATCAAACAAAGCAACGTTTGAAACATGAATTGGTGCTTCGCGATCTTCGATACGACCTGGTTGTTCCTGTGTTGGTTTAATGTGCCATTTACGACGGTTTACACCTTCTACAACTACACGGGATTCAGTTGGGCGTGCTTCTAATACTTTTCCTTTGACGCCTTTATACTTTCCTGAAATAACTACGACTTCGTCGCCTTTTTTAATTTTCATTTTATTATTCCTTTATATAACTTCTGGTGCCAAAGATACAATTTTCTGAACGTCGTATTTACGACGAACTTCACGAGCAACTGGACCAAAAATACGTGTTCCAATTGGTTCAAAATTGTTTTTATTAATCAATACAACTGCATTATCATCAAAGCGGATAATTGAACCATCGGCGCGTTTTACTGGAAATTTAGTACGAACGATAATTGCGCGTTGTACTGTTCCCTTTTGAACTTTACCACGTGGAATTGCTTCTTTGATAGCAACTACTATTTTGTCACCAACTGTTGCATAGCGGCGATGTGAACCACCCAAAACTTTGATACACATAGCTTTACGTGCACCACTGTTATCTGCAACTGTCATAACTGTTTCATTTTGAATCATAACTTTCTTCCCTTGCCTGGGCAATCCCCAGGTTTTGTTATCAGGTTTCGACTGCCGTTTTGCGGCCTCAAAAAACCTTGTTGTTATTCTACTTCTACTTCACTGTCTTTTGCGACACCGACGCGACCTTTTACAACCCAAGATTTTGTCTTGGAAATCGGACGATGTTCTTCAATAGCAACGATTTCACCAACTTTGTATTCGTTTGCTTCATCGTGTGCTTTGTACTTTTTGTTCTGCTTTACGAACTTGCCGTACAGCGGATGACGAAAGCGGCGTTCCACTTCAACAACGACAGTTTTGTCGTTTGCTGTACTTGTAACGGTTCCTTGCAGTATTCGTCTTGGCATAACTTAATCTCTTTGTTTATTTTGTTGTTATTATTTTGCAGCGTTCAATTTTGTTTTTACGCGCGCAATTTCACGACGAGTTTTACGAACAACATGAGTTTTTGGCAACTGACCAGCTGCATGTTGGAAACGTTGATTCATCGCTTCTTTTTTCAAATCTGACAATTGACTCTGCAAAGCTTCCTTTGTCAGTGTCTCTGTCGAAGATGTTTTATTAGCTTTTTTTTCTGCCATTTTTGATACTCTCTTCTTAGTTCGCTTTACGTTCAACTATTTTTGTTTTAACTGGTAATTTTGCTGCGGCTAATGCAAATGCTTCCATCGCAATTTCAGGTTTAACACCATCCAATTCGAACATTATACGACCTGGTTTTACGCGGCAAATCCAATATTCAACTGCACCCTTACCTTTACCCATACGAACTTCGGCTGGTTTTTTGGTAACAGGAACGTCTGGGAATATACGAATCCACAATTTACCCATACGTTTCATATGACGGGTAATCGCGCGACGTGCAGCTTCAATTTGACGTGCAGTTACACGTTCTGGTGACATCGCTTTCAAACCGTAAGATCCGAATGCCAATTCGCTGCCACCTTTGGCAACGCCGTGGATACGACCTTTGTGCTGTTTGCGAAACTTTGTTTTATTTGGCATTAACATAACATTTTCCTTTTATCGCAATTGTGCTGCTTTC
>JAFGMU010000019.1 GCA_016927395.1 Alphaproteobacteria bacterium | reverse complement strand
TCCCTGGTATCACTTTCGCTGACTGGCGCATTTAAAGATAAATCACGGGCACCCATCCTGGTTGCCATACGTGTTACATCATTTTCAGGAACTTGTAAAAATTCTGCGACTTTTTTTGTCTGGTCATCTGACATGTTATTTTCCATGATTCCCAATGCCTTTTTAGCACGCGATAAATTGAAGAAAACACGCTTTTGATTCGCAGAAGTACCAATTTTAACAATCGACCAATTATTCAGAATTGTTTCATAAATTTCCGCCTTGATCCAAAACATAGCATATGTTGAAAATCTGAAACCTTTTTCGGGATCGAATTTTTGTAATGCTTCCATCAATCCCAGATTTCCGCTGGCTATTAAATCCGATACAGGAATTCCATAATTTCTAAAATCGTACGCAACAGACACAACTAAACGTAAATGACTGGAAACCAGTTTTTCAGCCGCGACCATGTCGTGTTCCGAGCGCCAAAGGTTGGCGTATTCATATTCTTGCTCTACTGACAGTATTGGGAACTTTTGAATGGTCTGAATATACTGTTCCAACCCCGATTCATCAGATACACCGCGTGCTGCCACCAAACTTTTAGCAGCTACGACTGGTAAAGCGTTCTTGATTTGCTTTTTCATATTCATTATAGTATACCAACAGAGATATAAATATCAAGCCGGAGAATTTCAATGACTACAATCCTTGAACGAAATAAAAAAGTAAAGGTTCCAAAAAAAACAACCGAAGATTACGCCGAAGATGCATTGTACCGTGAAGTATGGGAAGATGTTAATAATGAAAAAACTATGGCTTTCCTGAAAAAATATTCCAGAATTTTGATTTCTGGTGCAATTATTTTGCTGATATTAATCGTTGGAATCCAGTTAATTAGACACAACAATCATATGACAAAGATTGCAACTGCACAAAACTATGAAATGGCAATACAAAACATGGATGCACGTGCACTGGCGTCTTTGTCGAAAAATTCATCCGATGCAACAGCTGATTTGGCATTATTTCAGTCATTTATGCTTGATGGTGATGTATCAAAATTAGAAAATTTGGCTAAAAATGGTAATACTCGTGATTTCCGTGATTTGGCAAAATTACACTTGGCTGGAATCCAAGGCGATTCAATGTCAGCAAATGAATTTGAAAAATATATGTCTTCACTGAACACAAAAAATTCACCTTTTTATTATGATGGTATGTTGCTGGTCGCACAAAAATATTTGGCCAGCGGTGACAGAAAAGCCGCAAATTCTTGGTTAGATAAAATTATAAATGACAAAAATGCACCATCTGTAATTTCTGCAACTGCACAAACTTTAAGATAGGGTCAAAACTTATGCGTAAAATCGTAATAGCTACATCATTATCTGTTATTGCATTACTGACGGCATGTTCAAAAACTGATCCAATATTACCTGGTCAGCGCGAATCAATATTTGCGGGTTCTGCTTTGACGGTTGTTGGTAAAGAAATTCCAGATTTGCCAGAAAATATATCAGATGAAAAATTGGTTGATTGTAAATATACCCAAGATTCTTCAAACACTGTTTGGAATGGTGATAAAAAAATATTCAGCGGATTTCCAACTAGTAATTTTGTAAAAAACGAACAAAAACCAGTTTGTGATGGTGAATTTGTTTATGCAGGATTAACAACTGGTGAACTGGTTAAAGTAAACACAAAAAACAGGGACATTGTCTGGATTTCCGACATTTACCGTGAAAGTAATATGCTGGGTGGTGCAAGTGTTTTGGACATTGTTGCACCAATTGCTGTAAAAAATGACGGTGTTTATGTCGGTGGTCTGGGGGATGCATTTTGTAAAATTAACAAAACCAGTGGGCATAAAATTTGGTGTCTAAATATTGGCGTTGATGTTCCATTTATTTTTGTTGATAAATTTGTGTTTGTTGTTGGAACAAATAATATGCTGTATGCAATAAAAACAGATAATGGTGAAATTTATTGGGGAAAATCAGTTCAAGATAGGGAAAAACCAATATACAAAGATAAAAATGTTATTGTATCAGACGATGTTTTTGACGCATTAACCGGAAAACAAATTGATTAAAAAAAGCCCCATTTGGGGCTTTTTTTTATTTATGATTATTCTCGCATCTTACCACTTTATAATTTAGCCTTGATTTCTTCGACCTCGTAACATTCGACACGGTCACCTTCTTTCAAGTCATTATATTTATCAAAGCTCATACCGAATTCAACACCGGCGCCAGATACTTCTTTTACTTCGTTCTTTTCACGACGCAGCTGTCCAATTTTACCGTCGTAAATAACAATATTTTCACGCAGCAAGCGTACCAAGGCATCTTTTTTAATAACACCCTCGGTCATACGACATCCGGCAACTTTAACACCCTTGCCAACTGTGAACAATGCGATAATATCTGCATATCCAATAAATGTTTCATGTTTTTCAGGTGCCAGTTTACCAGACAGTATTTCCTTTAATTCATCACTGATTCTGTAAACGACAGAATGATATCTGATATCAACACCATTGGTGCGTGCCATATCACGTACAGCAGAATCAGCACGAACGTTAAATGCTATGATAACAGCATTGCTGGCATTTGCTAAACGTATATCACCTTCGGTAATCTGACCAACACCACCGGCCAAGACATCGATGCAATATTTTTCAGAATTTAAATGTCCCAACATATCGCATATTGCTTCTACACTTCCTTGTACATCTGCACGTAGAATAATCGGCAGGCACATCTTTTTATCACCGTCACGTTTTGCAAACAATTCTTCCAACGAAGAACGTTTCGCTGCGTTTGCCTTATCTTTGGCCTTTTGTGCACGATAAGATGCAACTTCACGCGTCTGGGCTTCGTTTTCCATAACATTCAGTGTATCACCAGCGTTTGGAACAGATTCCAATCCCAGTACCATTACAGGTTGTGCAGGTCCAACTGATTTTACACGTTCACCAAAAGAATCAATTAAACCACGTACACGACCAAACGTTTCACCAACAACGAAAACATTTCCGATTTCTAATGTACCTTGGCGCATAAGAACGGTTGCGACTGGCCCTAAACCTTTTTCCATTTTGGCCTCGACCACAGTTGCAATAGCTGGCATATCAGGATCAGCTTTTAAATCCATCATTTCAGATTGCAACAAGATTGCATCCATCAATTTATCTAAACCTATTTTCTTGGTTGCGGATATTTCAACAGCCTGAACATCGCCACCCATTTCTTCGACCTGGACTTCCTGTTGTAATAAATCTGTTTTTACTTTTTGTGCATTTGCTTCTGGTAAATCTATTTTGTTAATTGCAACAATAAATGGAACCTTGGCGGCACGAATATGATTAATAGCTTCGATTGTCTGTGGCATAATAGAATCATTTGCAGCAACAACCAGCACGACAATATCTGCAATTTGTGCACCACGGGCGCGCATAGCAGTAAATGTTTCGTGTCCCGGAGTATCCAAGAATGTTATAGTTTGACCAGATTTTGTTTTTACTTCGTATGAAGAAATATGTTGGGTTATTCCACCTGCTTCACCTGCAACAACATTTGCATTACGTAAAGCATCCAACAAAGAAGTTTTACCATGATCAACATGCCCAACAACAGTTACAACTGGTGCACGTGGTTTTAAACTTTCTGGATTTGGCACACGATCTACTATTTCAGCAAATGGATTTACATCAACACGCTTTATTGTTGCCCCAAATTCACACGCAACCAGTTCCGCTGTATCTGCATCAATTGATTGATTTTGAGAAACCATCAATCCCATTTCCATCAGTTTTTTTATTACATTGCCAACTTTTTCAGCCATTGCAGATGCCAATTCTTTTACGACAATTGTATCCCCTAATATAACCTCGCGGGAAACTTTTTGTGGTACAGAAAAAACTGCACGCGCTTTTTCACGGAAACGACGTAAAGAAGCTTCTGACCTACGACGATTTGAACCACGAATATCAATTTCTTCTTCGTCTTCACCACCGATAACTATGTCATGTAAAGATATTTTGCCACCCTTTTTGAATTCTTTTTTCAGATTGGATTTTTGACGAACATCTTCATCATCGGTACGTGGTTTGCGTACAACTGTATTGTTAAATATTTTTTTAGACTGATTGTCAGATTTTTCTTCTGTTGTTTCAGGAGTAGTCACAGTCTCTCTGGCAGCAAGCTGTTCTTTTACTTGTTCATATTCACGATTTTCACGTGCTATCTCAGCTTCACGTGCGGCACGACTGGCTTCTTCTTCGGCTTCGCGTGCACGACGTTCTTCATCACGAGCTTTGGCTGCTTCTAATACTGCACGCAGTTTTTCATCCGCAGCAGATCGTGCTGCAACTGGTGCCTTGGGCTCGTCACGCATTTCATTACTGCCAGGTGTCATTACCCGACGACGGCGCTCTACGAATACGGCGTCGCCTTTTTTACTTTGAACTGCGTCAATAGTTACTGATTTTCCAAGTGTCAATGTTGCCATTAAATTTACTCCTTAACGAAAAAATTATTCTTCGTCCTGGGTTATGTTATAAGCCAATTCACGGGCTTTCATTACTACGCGGGCTGCCAAGCGTTCAGACATATTATCTTCGCCCAAAATTTCGACCAATTCGTCTGATGCCAAATCAGCCAGATCTTCTAATGATTTTATACCTGTGTTGCCCAGCTTCATTATAATCGGACGTTTAATAAAGTCAAAGTCCAATAGGTCATCTTTCATACCCAGTTTATGACCTTCGTCTTTATAATCCTGTTCAACTTTGTTCAGATATACTTTTGCACGGGTTTGCAATTCTGATGCCAATTCTGTATTAAACCCTTCGATTTCTGTCAATTCTGATGGATCAACAAATGCAACTTCTTCAATTGTTCTGAAACCTTCGGTAATCAACAGATGTGCAATCATCTCATCAACATCCAAACCGCGGATAAACAATTCTGTTTTTTCTTTGAATTCTTTTGCGCGACGTTCTTGTTCTTCGGACTCAGACATAACATCGATATTCCAACCAGTCAACTGAGATGCCAAACGAACATTCTGACCACGACGACCAATTGCCAAAGATTGTTGATCTTCGTTAACTACAACAGCCGCTGTATGTGTATCTTCGTCAACGATAATTTTTGCGACCTTAGCTGGCTGCATTGCGTTAACAATAAATACAGCAGGATCTTCTGAATACAAAATAACGTCAATTTTTTCACCATGACATTCGTTGATAACAGGTTGGATTCGGGTTCCCTTGATACCAACTGTCATACCAACTGCATCAATTGATGGATCCTGGGTTTCAACAGCAATCTTTGCATGTGATCCAGGTGCACGTGCAACTGATTTAATTTTGATTATACCTTCGTAAATTTCAGGTACTTCTTGGACGAACAGTTTTTCCATAAACATTGGGTGTGTTCTGGTCAAGAAAATCTGTGGACCAGAATTAGATCGTGCAACATCCATAATCAATGCACGAACACGATCACCTGCTGCCAAGCGTTCGCCTGGGATTAATTCTGTACCTTTGATATAACCTTCGGCTTTGCCGTTAATATCAACAAAAACGTTTCCAAATTCGATACGTTTAACAACACCGCTTATAATATCGCCAATATTATCTTTAAATTCTTCAAACTGGCGTCCTTTTTCTGCATCACGAACACGCGCAGTCATAATCTGTTTTGCAGTCTGAAATGCCATACGACCAAATTCTGGTTCTGGTAATTGATCTTCGATAACATCACCAAC
>JAFGMU010000018.1 GCA_016927395.1 Alphaproteobacteria bacterium | reverse complement strand
GTGCGCCGGAGTTGGAGAGCCGGGGCAGACTGTAAATCTGTTGGCTTATGCCTGAGCTGGTTCGAATCCAGCCACTCCCACCAAAATTAAATCAGCCCCGTTTGGGGCTGGTTTAATTTTGTGCAGGAATACTGAAATTAGAACCAGCTGGTAAAGTCGCAAAGCGACGTGCAGGTTCGACAATGAGTAAACGAAAACAAGAGAAACGAAGTTTGAGTTGTTAGGAATGCCCCGCAGCGTCAGCGAGGGAATCCAGCCACTCCCACCAAAATAATAACACCGGTTTATCCGGTGTTTTTTATTCCTAGGAAATGGCTCTGATTGAGTGTTGATAAGTTTTTTTCAAAAATTCAACTTGTAACCCCAAGGAGAAAAAATGAAAAAAATTTTAATATTATTATCCGCTGTTGCTGTTGTTTTCACAATTAACAACGCATTCGCCAGAAATGGTTATCAGGGATGTTGTTCACATCATAGTGGTGTATCACATTGTGACAGCAGTGTTAACAGATTGGTTTGTAATGATGGTACATACAGTCCCAGTTGCAGATGTAATTAAAAAACCGGCAATTGCCGGTTTTTTTATTCTTTTACTTCTACGCTATCTATCAGTTTTTTATCAACAGTATCCAGACTTACAGGTTTAAAATCAGGTGATTGAATAACTTCGTTACTATCGTCTTCGGGCATAACAGTTGTTATATCGGTGTCTGGATTATTTGTTGTTGTATCAATACGGGTGTTTGCACCGTATGTTTTTGAATGATATTTCGATTTCAGATAATCTGGTATCTTTATGTAATCCATAGGGTTAATACCGTCACCTGTTAAATCCATATCACCAACAGCAGAAATCTGTTTTGATTGTATATTATACAACGGTTTTAAAAAGTCTGTTGGTGCCTGTTTTTTTACACTAACCATACCAGTACCATTTAATTCAACAATTTGCAGTGCACGTTCATTTTCACCACTTGGACGAAGTCTGAACAATCCGTCCAGTCCGTTATAACCACTGGGATCCAACAAATATGCCGCCTGGGATTTATTTGAATAAATCATACCACGTGCCAGATTTGCTGCATCAAATCCAAATGTATCCAATCTGGATGGCAAGGTACCAGATAACTGTTGATACAATTTTGAAAAATCATCAGACATTGGTGGCAGTGATGCAAACTTGGCGCCACTCATATTAAAGTCGTTTAACAATTCTGTTGTATCCCACAATGCTGTTCCATAAAATTTTGCATCGCGCGGCGCAACATTAAAATAGCGCAAAAATGATACGATTGTTTTTGTATCTGCTGCATTACCCAGGAATAAAACAGAATCATATGGTGCACGACCAAGAGTTTCCGTTTTTGATATTTTTTCCAATTGTGTATTTATAGAATTTTTTTGCGCAGCAGTTAATTTTTCTTTGATTAAAATATCAGATAATATTTCACGTGCTTTTGTATTTGCAGCCGAACGAGCATCGTACATAGCAGCATTTTGCGCAGCGCTTTTTATTGAATTTGAATCATCTTCTTTGTAATAAAATAATCCACCAATTGGCAAATCATAGATATTTGCAGCCAAAACTGCACTGCCAGCCATGATTTTTCCAGATTCAGTATCTGGTGCAAAAATTATCGTTTTTTGAACATTATCACGTGTCATTTCTTTTACTATGGCTTCGACGCTTTGTGATGGTATCAGTGCAACTGTCATAACACCGTTTCCATAAGCATTTGCATCCGATGTGAATGATAATACAGGCAAGCTTTGTGGTTTCATATCACGTATCATTTGTGCGTCTTCGGCAAAAATTGGACCGATTACAATATCTGGATTTGATGACAGTGCGTTCAAAGCAACACTTTGTTTTTGTGTTTTGTTTCCTGACAAATCATAAAATGTTACAGATACGTTTTTATCAGGGTGTTGTAGAAAAGCAATCTCGATCGATTGGCTGATATTTTTACCCAATTCAGAGTTTGGTCCAGAAAGAGGAAGTAATACAGATACATTCTTTTTTTCTTCTATTATGCTGGTTGCAGGTGTTTCTTCTTTGCCATAAATATCGTATTCTGGATAATAAAACCCGGTTTGAATATCAGATGGTTTTTGTGCTGGAATTTCACCATATTCAGAATACCATCCACCGCGTTGTGTACATCCAACTAGTGTAAAAATCAGCAAAGAAAATCCTAAAAATCTTTTTATAAACATTGAAAAATCCATTTTTTACTGTATCATCATAATACAAAAGGAATTCAAATGCAATCTGGTCTATATATTGTTGGAACACCAATTGGTAATTTGTCTGATATGTCTCCGCGTGCAATTGAAACATTGCAAAATGTTGATTTGGTAGCATGTGAAGATACCAGGGTTTTTGGGAAATTGGCAGCTCGTTTTAACATAGAAACAAAAAAGGTTTCTTTTCATGAACACAATGAACGCGATGTTGTAAATGAATTGGTTGAAAAGATTCAAAGTGGATTATCAGTTGCACTGGTTTCTGATGCTGGAATGCCTGGTATCAGTGATCCTGGTTTCAGATTGATTCGTGCAGCCCGTGATGCAAAAATTTCTGTTTTTATTATACCTGGTCCAACTGCTGTTGTTTCTGCGCTGGTGTTAAGTGGATTTCCAACAGATAGATTTTCTTTTTGTGGATTTTTTGATGAAAAGAAAGTTCGCGATGATAACAAAATCAGACATACAATAATTTATTACGAAAGTCCAAATCGAATAATGGATACAATTAAAATATTGGCGCGCGTTATGCCAGAACGCAGAATTGCAATCGTGCGTGAAATTACAAAAATGTACGAAGAGACTATAATTGGCTATCCGGCAGAATTACTGGACATAGAACATCCCAGGGGTGAAATTGTACTGGTTGTTGAACCGGCCCCTGAACAAAAAATGACAGATAGTGAAATTTCACAAATTGTAAATGATGTTGTATCAAATTCAACCAAGTCCGCAGCAGCAGATGTTGCCGCACGCAGTGGTATTTCAAAAAAAGAAGCATATAAAAAGTTATTGGAGAAGAAATGATAAAATTTGTTGGAAGTTTTGAAACTGTTGCGTCTTTGCCGCATACACAGTTCAAAGAATACGCCTTTATCGGACGTAGTAATGTTGGTAAATCTTCGCTGATAAATGCAGTCGCAGGTCATGTAATTGCGCGCACATCAAAAACACCTGGTCGTACCCAATCGTTAAACCTGTTTAATTTTGATGACAGGCTTATGATTGTTGATTTACCAGGATATGGATATGCTACAACTTCCAAGGTTAATATGGAGGCATGGTTATTGCGTTTGGAAGAATATTTGATTACACGTCGTCAATTAACACGTTTGTTTATATTGGTTGATTCGCGAATTGGGGTAAAACCATCAGATTTAGAATTGATGGAATTTTGTGATTGTAATGGAATTTCATATCAGGTTATTTTTACCAAGAAAGATAAAAAAGTACGCGAAAAAGAAAAAGTACAGATTGATTCTAAAAAACATCCAGCGATGGTTGAAGAAATATTAGAAACTTCCGCCGAAAAAAAGATTGGTATAGAAAGATTAAGGGAAATAATTGGTATCAAATAAAAACATTTTTTGTGCCAGTAATCCAGCAAAATTATTGGATGCTTTGTGGTTGATAATTCAACCAGATATTTCGCGACTTTCAGAAATACTGATTTTTTTACCAAGCAGACGTGCAGTTCGATCAGTTGAAAGAATGATTGCAGAAAAAATGGGCGGTGCGTCAATATTACCAACATTGGTTGCCCTGGGCGAGGGTGCAGATGACCCAGATATTGTTCCAATTAAAAATGATTATATTATTTCAAATAATGAACGTAAAATAATATTAGCAAAATTACTTACTGCCGATCCTAATATAAGAACTTTCTCAGCAGCACTGCCGATTGCATCAGAACTGGTTCGTATGCAGGATTATTTAGAAAACGAAGGTATTGATACTGCAAATTTTGACTGGATAAATTTAGTTGATGAAAAATATGCCCAGCATTTCCAGCAAAAGGCAAAATTTCTAAATATTCTTACAAATGTTTTACCAACAATGATTGGTGATAAAATCACAGAAACAAAAAAACGTAATGATGATATTCGCAGCTGGAAAAATTTAATAGGAAATAAAAGAAAAATAATTGTTTGTGGTTCCACAGCCAGTGTTCCTGCCAGTGCTGATTTAATGGCTTTTATAGCAGAACAAACAAACGGATATATAATTTTGCCTGGTAAGATATCGGGCAGGGTTCAGGATTTTGAGTTAAACACAAACCCATATAATGCAGAATATAAATTTTTACAAAAAATAAACTTATCGCCTTCAGATGTAATAACTATAGATACGGGGCCGTCAGATATAGATTTTTACAATTTCGCATTTGGAAATACAGGCGGTAAAACGTCACTTCGTACAAACGCAAAATTGATTGAATGTTCACGCGAAAGTGTCGAGGCAGATTGTGTAGCAGAAATTGCATCACGTGCGGTTTTGGAAAATAAAACAGTTCTGGTAATAACACCTGATGCAGCCGGAAATCAACGTATAGCTAATTCTTTGGCACACCGAAATTTGATTGCTGATTTTTCCGGTGGTCGTAGCGGAACAATGACACTTGCTGGGCGTGCTATATTAAATTTATTTGATGATTGGATTGAAAATAGGGACCAAGAATTTGAAAAAATTTACAAAAAAAATAATTATGATTTGATAAAAACAATTGTTTCTATTATTGATGATAATATGTATAAATTGTCACCAGAATTTCAAATTGATGATGACGAATCTGCGACTGTTTGGGATGCGATATCAGATGTGTCAGATATTTTAAACAGAAATGGAATTGTTTTAGGGTTATCCGATGCACGCAGTATTATTGCAGATGTTTTGTCTGGTGTATCTGTGCGACCACCAATGAATGATTCTGCATCTGTTACTGTTTTGGGTACTATTGAATCCAGAATGCAAACTGCGGATGTGGTTATTTTAACCGGTTTGAACGAAGGTATGTTCCCATCAATTGGATATGAAAATTCGTGGTTACCACGCCATCTGTCTGCAAAAATTGGATTGCCATCGCCAGATAGAAAGGTATCATTGATGGCCCTGGATTTTATGAATTTATCATGTGGTTTAGAAGTTTATTGGTTGCGCAGCAAAACGGCTGGCGGAACACAAACAACAGCCAGCAGATTTATTTCCAGAACTGATGTTGCACAGCATGGAATTGATACTGATACAGAAATATTGTCCGCAGTACATGAACGCGATAATGTTGCCTATGACCCATTGGATTATTCAAATCCACGTCCACCTGCTGATAAATCTGATGTATATGTAACCGAGTTAGAATTATTAATTCATAATCCGTATGCTTTTTATGCAAAACATATTTTACAATTAAAACCGCGAGATGATTACTGGAAAGAACCAGATGCACGTGATTTTGGAAATTTGGTACATAGTGTTATAGAAAATGCCGCTGGTTGGGATGCCCAAAAAATAATTTCCCAATTGGATAACCGTGCCCGGGAAATTTTACCACATGGCAGTATTATATTCCATTTTTGGCACAAAAGATTTATAGAAATAGCACCCGCAATTGAAAAAATGTTAAACAATACAAATGATGCGTTGGTTGAAATTAAGGGCAGTACAATAATTGCTGGACGCCGTGTTAATGCACGTGCAGATAGAATATGGGATGGCGGTGTTTTGGATATTAAAACAGGAACTGTACCAAACAAAAAACAGTTAATTGATGGAAATATGCCACAACTACCACTGGAAGCATTCATAATGCAAAATAATGGATTTCCAATCAAAATATCAATAAAAAGTCAAACACCAGTGCTGCAATTTTTACAGTTAAAAAACAATAATGTTAAACTGATTGAATATTCAGACAGCGATGCAGATAAAATGATTCAGGCATCAGTGCAAAAAATATCACAATTGTTTGGGCGTTATTCAAACGATTTTGAACCATACGAATATTACGAAACATCAGACCCCAAGTACAAAGCATACGATGATCTGGCGCGTGTTGATGATTAAATTTCCAAAACCAATCCACAATGGTCGGTGGGTTTATCAACCATTCTGGGTTTCATATCTATTTCACAGTTTTTTATGTTTCTGTGAGCAGTTTTATTTACCATGAAATAATCCAGACGCAACCCCTGATCATTTCCGACTGTATCGCGTCCACGATAACCATACCAAGTATATCCAGTTTTTTCCGGATTTATATGGCGCCATGCGTCAACCCAACCATCATCCAACCAGCGCTGCATTATTTTTCTGGCATCTGGTGCGGAAATGCTGCTACCGATGTAATTATGCGGATTCCATATATCTATGTCAGAAATCGCAACATTGAAGTCGCCACCAATAATTACTGATTCTTCAGAATCAATATAGTTTTTTATATGATGTCCAAATTTTTCCATCCATTCTAATTTGTATTGGAATTTTGGTGAATCTTCACTTTCTCCATTTGGCATGTACACATTTATCAAACGAATATTTCCATCAATTACACATTCTATAAATCGTGCATTTACATCTGAATAATTTGGTAATCCCATTTGAACATCTTCTATGGAATATTTTGAAAATACAGCAACACCATTCCAGGTTTTTTGACCAAAAACCTTGATATTATAACCATAATCATCAAATAGATTATGTGGAAAATTGGCATTATCAACCTTTAGTTCCTGGACCAGAATCGTGTCATATTGTCCATGTTGCAGGATTTCTATGAAGCTTTGGGCGTGTGCACGAATAGAATTTATGTTTAATGTCAGTATTTTCATTTTGCCCCCCATTTTTTGTAAAATTCAGATTTTAGATTTTTTCAGTTCGGTTTTATTTGCGTTTCTGTTGTTCTGGTCTTATAATAGTCCCAGTCCAATATAAAAACAACAGGGATTTTATATAGAATTTATCGAACAAAAATCAGTGCATGCGCAACATTTTGGCGTACAGCGGGTTTTTATCGAAAAATTAAATCCTTGGCTGAACATAAATAAATAGGAGTTTTATTAATGAATATGTTTCAATTACTGGAAAAGACAGCTGGAAAATATCCAGATAATCTTTTCTTGGTTCGAGAAGAGGTTAATTATACCAATTTTATCGAACTGATAAAAAAACGTGCCGCTACACTGGATGCACAAGGAATTAAAAAAGGTGATACCGTCGGAATACTGGCACACAATATCCCAGAATTTCCAATTACTTTGTTTGCTATTTGGTATTTGGGCGGAAAATGTTTGATGTTGGATACAAATCTGACACCGTTTGAATATAACAATATGGCCGAACTGACAGATTGTAAAATGGTCTGTGCAGAAAAGTCATTTTTCTTCAAAACAGATAAATTCACATTCTTTGACATAACAACAAAAGATGGTGCTGTAAAATCAGAATTGAAACCAGCTGTTGTTGAATCAACAGATGTTGCGACTTTGTCATTTACATCAGGTTCAACAGGTATTCCAAAAATCGTACCATTGACACATTTTAACTTGGTTGAATGTGCGAACTCTTTGGAAGATATGGGCCAATGGATGAAATCTGGTGATGTTTTGTACGGATTCTTACCTATGTATCACGTGTTTGGCTTTGCAGTAGAAATTCTGGCATCTGTTCATTATGGCGCCGGCGTATTGTTGCAACCAACAGTTAATCCAAAAGACATTATGGATGATTTTGTAAAATTCAGACCCCAGGTAATACCTGCTGTTCCACGTGTATGGGAAGTTTTCCGTAATAAGATAATTGATAATATCAAAGCCAAGAAAAAATGGTGGTTGGTATATATTGTTTTGAAATATGGAAAATTCTTGAACAAAATTGGTCTTGGTTCTTTGGTAAAGAAAGTTCAAAAACCTATTTTAGATGTATTTGGTGGTCGTGCACGCTTGCTGGTTGCGGGTGGTGCTGCAACAAAACCAGAAGTTGAAACTTTCTATGAACGTTTGGGACTGACATTTATTCAGGGTTATGGATTAACTGAAACTGTTGGACCAATATGTATATCAAAACCAACTAAACATCGTTTTCCTTTTGCATTCGGGGGTCCAATCACAAATAATGATTGCGAAATTCGTGATAAAAATGAAGATGGTGTTGGTGTTTTATGGGTTCGTGGACATCAAGTGTTCAGTGGATATATGAATAATCCAGAAGTGAATTCAGAAGTTTTTGATGAACGTGGATTCTTTAACACAGGTGACATGGTTACCATGGATAAAAACGGTGAGTTACATTTTTCCGGACGTAAAAAACAGGTAATTGTTTTGGATTCTGGTAAAAACGTATACCCAGATGAACTGGAAGCTTTGTACATGCAAATACCTGGCGTTAAAAACGTTGCTGTGTTTGAACACAAAGTAAAAAATAAAACAGTATCATATGGTGTATTCAGCGTTGATGACAAAGTTACTATTGATGATTTGGCTGCAGGCGTTAGTGCTGCAAACAAAAAAATTGCAAGTTATAAATGGGTTACCCATTTCGCAATGACAACAGAAGATTTGCCATTGACCAGCACACAGAAAATAAAACATCATGTTGTGCGTCAAAATTTGATAAACGGGGAATACCCAATTAGAAAAGAGTAATAAAAAATCCGCCAATCGGCGGATTTTTATTTACCCAAACACAGTTGATTAAAGGTTGCATTTGCAACTTCGGTTGTGCTGATAACCCCCAGAATCTTGCCTATAAAATCAGCAGAAATTCTAATTTGTTCTGCAAAAATATCAAAGTTAGTTTCATCAGAATTTAAAGCATCACCCAGATGTTTTTTTACATTTAACAGCAATTCATAAGTTCTTTCATTTATTATCAAATCAGATTCAGAAGAACCAATTATTGTATGAATTTTATTCTTTATTAATTTTATTAAATCTTCTATACCATCACCAGTTAGTGCTGATATATAAATACAACCAGATTTTTTACTTTTATTATTTAAATCAGATTTATTAAAAACAATAATTTCATTGATACCAGCATTGTTAATTTTTTCAGAATCGGATGTATAAACACGTAAAACTAAATCAGCATTTTTTATTTCATAATGTGTTTTTTCAATACCAATTTTTTCAATTATGTCATTTGATTCGCGAATCCCCGCCGTATCTAATAAGTTAACCAAATAACCATCCATATCCAATTGTGCGCTGACAACATCACGTGTTGTTCCAGGAATGTCTGATACTATTGCACGTGAACTTCCCACCAGGCGATTAAAAATAGATGACTTTCCAACATTTGTATCCCCAGCCAGAACAATATTAAAACCGTTGCGGATTGTACGTACAGTCCCATAACAACCCAAAGCAGAATTAATTTCTTCGTAAAGTTTTTTTGTTCTAGTGATCAGAGTTTTTTCAATGTCTTTTGGTAAATCATCGGTATCATAATCCAAAATAGCAGCAGAATAAGCTGAAATTTCAATCATTTGTTTTCGCCAAGATTCATAAATTTTTGAATCATCACCAGTCATGGATTTTAATGCCTGTGCACGTTGTTTATCTGTACGTGCATCTAATAATGCGGCCAGACCATCAACCTCAGGCAAATCCATTTTATTGTTATAAAACGCGCGTTTTGAAAATTCTCCACGTTCCGCCATTCGTGCGCCAAATCCCCGTAAGTATTCAAATACACTCTCAATAACAGCTGTTGCACCATGTGTATGCAGCTCTATCACATCTTCACCAGTAAAGCTGTTAGGAGATTGAAAATAAATAGCAATACATTGATCAATCAGTTCGCCGTTTTTATCATTCAGGTTTGTAAAATATGCATAACGAGATTTTATAGTTTTTTTACCAATAATTTGTTGAAATATTTTTGATAAATCATTCCCACTGATGCGAATTACCGCAACACCAGATTTTCCATGACCAGATGATAATGCAAATATTGTATCGTTCATTTTGTTATATTCTTTAATGCCAGTGGTACCAATTTTTCAACACCTAAACCAGGGTTTTCCTGGGTAAGCTTTTGTGCCATTTCAATAATATCAATTCGACGATATCCCAATGATTCCAAAGCAGAGAGCAAGTATGATAAATTATTATTGCCACCATCAGAAGATAAAGCAAAATCAAAGCTGCCAGATTTCCCTTTTAACTCGACAATAATCTTTTCAGCGACTTTTTTTCCAACACCCGGGGCCGAGCTGATTGTCTTGGCGTCCCCAGTTGCGATTGCAGACATTAAAATATCTGGTTTTAACGTGGATAGAATTGCCATTGCGACTTTTGGTCCAACCCCAGATACAGTTGTTAATTTATTGAACAAATCCTGACCGGCAAGTGTTGTAAATCCAAATAGGCGAATTGAATCTTCACGTACAACTGTTTCAATCCAAATAGACACAGTCGATTTAACTGTTAAATATTCTGGGCAAAAAACTTTGTATCCAACGCCACCTGTCATAATGATGACAAACCCATCGCCAATATAGTCAACAACTCCTTGCAATTTGCCAATCATTTGCTATCCTTTTGATTACACTAATCTATATTACTTTAATAAAACAAAAAGGTCAAATTATGTCGGGACACAGCAAGTGGCATAATATTATGCATAAAAAGGGCGCAGCCGATGCAGCTCGTAGCGGTTTGTTTACAAAACTAGCCCGTGAAATTACAATGGCAGCAAAACTGGGGGATCCAAATCCGGACAATAACCCACGTTTAAGATTGGCTATTTTGAACGCACGTAAAAATTCTATGCCAAATGATAATATTAAACGAGCAATTGAAAAAGCATCCAGTGGCAATACAGAAAACTTTGAATCAGTAAGATACGAAGGTTATGGTCCAGGATCTGTACCAATTATCGTAGAAGCTTTAACCGATAATCCGCGCAGAACAGTTCCAGAAGTTCGCAGCATATTTTCCAAAAATGGTGGAAATATGGGTGAAGAAGGCTCGGTTTCTTTTTTATTCACACGTGCAGGACAAATTTATTATCCGTTAAATATTGTAAAATCTAATGATGATATGGTGATGGCTGTTATGGAAGCTGGTGGTGACGATGTAGAATCATCCGACGATGGTTATATTATTACAACCAAACCAGATGATTTTATAGCTGTTCAAAAAGCTTTATCTGATAAACTGGGCGAACCAGAAAAAGCAGAACTTACATGGGTTCCAAACATGCCAGTTGATGTAGATGATGAAGTATATGCAAAGTTGGAAAAATTGGTAGAAACATTGGAAGATAATGATGATGTTCAAAAGGTAATCACAGCAGCTGCATAGTATGATATATGCGTAAATATAAATGCTAAAATAAAATTGGACTTTAATTTTATGAAAAGAATAATCGGCATTGATCCAGGTTTATTGCATACAGGTTGGGCAGTGATTGAGAGTGCCGGTGTTTCACGTAAATATGTTGCAAGTGGTGTTATTCTGCCAAAAAAAAATCAGGAATTACCAGCAAGACTGGCGTTTATATTTGAAGAGGTTTCAAAACTGTGTGAAGGTTTTAAACCTGATGAATGTTCAATAGAAATTACTTTTGTAAATAAAAATCCAAAAACAACTTTGATTTTGGGACATGCGCGTGCGGCTGCCATGGTTGCGATTGCTGCAAAAGAAATTCCGATTTTCGAGTACGAGCCAAACAAGATAAAAAAAGCCATAGCGTGCGCTGGTCATGCTGATAAAGATCAGATTTATAAGATGGTTAAAATGTTGCTGCCGCTTTCAAATCCAAAAACCGCAGACGAAAGTGATGCCATTGCCATTGCATTGGCACATTCAAATATGACAAAGTTTATTTAGAATTTTTTTATGGTTATTTTGTTTACAACATTATAACCAAAATATTTATCGACACTATTTCTAATATTTTCAATCTGATACGTCAATTGCAAAGCAAAAGATGGATTTATTGCCATAACTGATAAGTTTATTTTTTTATCTTTTGTTTTTCTGACACCAACCAGTTTTGCAATTGATGCAATTTGTGGTCCAACAATTTCATCCCAGCGTTCTGCTAGGTCAGCATCGGATGCACGTGCCCCAAAAATCTTCAACAAATTACCAAACGCAGACCCCAATGTTTGAGGTCTTGTTAATCTTTTATTCAGGTTATTTTTCTGGTTTGACATAAATATACTCTTTTGGCATCAGAATATACATTTCGCCCTGTGAATGTTGTCCGTGAGCAAATTTGTATGCTTCTTCACCTTTTCCAAAGAATATATCAGCACGAACCCATCCACGGATTGCACTTCCCCTATCTTGGGCAATCATCAATCTGCGGAATCTGCGTCCATCTGACAAGTTAGTGTTAACATAAACTGGTAATCCCAATGTATAAATAGAATCGTCAATAGCTATGCTTCGTATTTTTGACAATGGCGTTCCCATTTTTCCAATTACATTTGGCGAAGATGCCGATTTGAAATAAACATATCTTGGATTATTATAAATTACTTCTTTTGCTAAATCAGGATTCTTTTTCAAATATGTCCAGACAGCATCTGATGTGTATCCGCCATCAGGTCTAATACCTTTGGATCTTATTTGTTCACCGATTGATTTGAAAGGCATATCGTTTACACCAGAAAAATTAAGTTTTACAAGAGTTCCATCTTCCAGGCGCAGCATACCGCTTCCCTGGATTTGAAGGTTTTGTACGTCAACTATGTTTGCCCAGTACAATACTTTTCCAATTTTTCTTTCAACAATTTTCCTTTTCTCTATACCTTTGTAGCTTTGACCATATTCTGGTACATCCATAATAGGTTCGTTACAAGCATAGCTTTGTTTTTTACAACCTGGGATTATTGGTGAATAATAACCAGTAAATGTTCCCTTGGGTTTTCTATCTTCGTCGTAAATCTGGTATGGTTGGAAATGTGATTCAAACCAATTGCGAACAGTTTTCGTATCTGCAGATGCAGAAGGTAAAAATTTACATTTTTCTTCTAATAAATCACGGTCTGGTATAACTTTGCCAGAATATTGAACCTTGGCCCTGCAAGTATTTCTGAATGCTTGTAATGCGTATCTGACATCATCATCATTCCATCCAGGAATCTGAGAATATGAAACTTTGTGCAGGTTTGATGGTATGTTTGAATTATCGCCTGTATGATTTGGTACGCCCAGTTCGCAAGAAGTTAATAAAAACATGGAAAGAACGCCTGTCAGCATTAAATGTATATAGTTTTTGTTACTGGTTGCTTTTTTTATCATTTTTACTTCGCCTCTTGTAAATTTGGATACATAGTGTTATATTATCATAAAACCAAGGGTTTTGTCTATGTGGGTTTTTTGACGCAGTGTGCGAAGTTTTACTTCACAATATTTTGACAGACCTGTACGAACGTAAAATTGCAAAAAGGAGCAATAATGCCAAAGTTCAACATTATATCCCAATTTTTAAAGGATATATCATTCGAAAGTCCAAATGTTCCAGAATTATTCTTTAAGCAAGATGGTGGTCAGGCCAAGTTGGAAATTAATATTGATATTCAAATCAAAGGTGCAGAAAACAATTTGTTTATGGTCGATTTGATTACCAAGGTACATTCTAAATTGGAAGCTGATGAAAAATCCATATTTTTGATCGAATCAAATTATTCAAGTCTGGTTCAAATGGAAGAAGAAAAAGATGAAGAAGCAAGAAAACGTACTTTGTTGATTGATATTCCAACATTGTTGTTCCCAACGGTCAGGGGATTGGTTACCAGATTAACATCTGAATCTGGATTTCCAACAGTAAATATGCCGCCAGTTGATTTTGCAGAATTGTATGAACAAAAAAACAATAAAGCATAAAAAAACCGGCAAATGCCGGTTTTTTAATAAACCAAATCAGTTATAAAAAAGTTTCCTTTTTGCCTGGGATATAAATTTGTGATAAAATGTATTCCATACGGAAAAAATATGTCAAAAGATAAATATATTTCTATGAAAAACTTTGTGAGTGGTTTTTCATTCGCAAATTTGGGTTTGTTTACAGGATTTGCAGGCGGTATATCAAACGCGGTTTATTCATTGGTGCTGTTGGAAATATTCAGAAATTCCGCAACTGTTGGTATTTATGTTTCAATTTATTCTGCTTTTTGCATAATAATTTCGTTGTTCGTAACAGAAGTTTTCAAATATTTTTCCAAAGCCAAAATTTTTTATTTTTCAATGCTGATGTTAGCATTGTGTTATTTTATGATGGGTTTTTCAATAAAGTCAGGAACATTCATCGCGTTGGATTATACGTCCGGCATAGCTTCTGTTTTTGTGGCTGTTTTAATTCCATTGTTTATGTCTGATTTTTCAAAAAAAATAGGAATGGCAAAACTTAACGCCAGGTATCATTTATGGTTAAATGTGGGTGCTTTGTTTGCACCTATGATAGCAATGACAATTGCTGGAATTTTTGGAAATAGACCAGTGTTTTTTGCGGTATCAGCTATATATTGTTTGGGATGGATTGTTTTCAAATTATTTAAAATAGTCCAAGAAGATAAAAAACCACGCACAGTCAGTACACGAAGAACAATTAGGTTGCTGTGGAGAAACACTCGTGCATTTTTCAAACGACATGGAATGAAGCGTTTATATATAATAGATTTTGGTTATTATTCACTTAGATCCATTAGATTTTTATATGTTCCAATCATAGTTATGGAAAATGGCTTTAGCAAAGATACACTTGGGTTGATTTTGACAATTGGTATAATCCCATACATATTACTGGCCGAACCAATGGGACGTTTGGCACGAAAGTATGGAAGTGAAATTTGGATGACCATTGGCTTTTTATCATTTGCCGCATTTTCAATATTGGCAACTTTTTTAACGGGGTGGGCTTTGTTAGCAATATTTGTATTGTGGCAAATCCCAGGTGCATTTATGGAACCAATTCATGATCTTTTATTCTTTGATAAAACAAAAAGTTCAGAAAAAACCAAATTCTATGGTGTTTTCAAAACAGCTGGAAATTTACAAAGTTTCATAGTCCCACTAATTGCTGCTGGGTTTATAACACTTTTTGGTGGTACTTCGGCCGTATGGGTTGTTACCGCTATAATCGCGTTGCTGTCTGCATTTGTAGTCACATTAAAGAAATAAATATTGTTTTTCCAAGACATTTATGTTGATAAAGATTCTTTTTACTTGTATTATTCCGTTGTTAATAAAAGGGGAAATAAATGGCAAAAAAAGAAGCAGTAAAAACACCAGTCGCATCAGTAAAAAATCCTGCGTTGGAATCGGCTTTGGCACAAATTCAAAAGCAATTTGGTAAAGACGCCATTATGAAAATGGGTGATGGAAGTCAACAAAATATAGAATCTATTTCATCAGGTTCTTTGGGTTTGGATATTGCATTAGGAATTGGTGGATACCCACGCGGTAGAATTGTTGAAATTTACGGTCCAGAAAGTTCTGGTAAAACAACATTGGCATTGCATGCAGTGGCCGAAGCGCAAAAGAAAGGCGGAACGTGCGCATACATTGATGCTGAAAATGCATTGGATCCCAGCTATGCAAAAAAACTGGGTGTAGATGTTTCTAATCTTATTATTTCACAACCTTCGTCTGGCGAAGAAGGTTTGGAAATTGCAAATACTTTGATTTCCAGCGGTGCCGTTGATGTTGTGGTTGTCGATTCTGTTGCTGCATTAATCCCCAAGGCAGAATTAGAAGGAAATTTTGATGATCATTTTATGGGCACAACTGCACGTTTGATGTCACAAGCATTAAAAAAACTGTCTGGCAGCGTTTCGCGCAGCAACACATTGCTTATATTCATTAACCAAATTCGTATGAAAATCGGTGTTATGTTCGGAAGCCCAGAAACAACCAGTGGTGGTAATGCTTTGAAATTCTATGCATCTGTTCGTTTGGATATCAGACGAGTTGGTGCAATAAAAGATAAAGAAAACGTTGTTGGAAATGAAACACGTGTCAAGGTTGTTAAGAACAAAGTTGCACCACCATTTAGAACAGTTGATTTCAAAATCATGTACGGCGAAGGAATTTCACGTATCAGCGAAATTTTGGATATGGGTGTTAAATACAATATTATCGAAAAGGCCGGTAGCTTCTATTCTTATAACAACGAACGTATTGGTCAGGGCGAAGCAAACGCTCGCACATGGTTAAAAGATCATGCAGACGTTCAACAAGAGCTGTTGGGAAAAATCATGGCAAAATCTTCTGGTATTGCAGAAGAAATGACCACTGGTCCATCGGCAGATGATGATGTTGATGAAAAAGAACCAACAGAATAATAATTTCCAAAGGTAAAAAAATGTTCAGAAGATTTTTTTATATGACGAATCTTGTTTTGCGCGCACATGTTTTTAATTGGTTTTGGCGCAGCAAAAGTAAACGTCGTGCGGTAAGACGTGATGTGTTAAGTTCGGTTATACCTGGATACTTGAAACATTATCTGCCTGCGGCTGAATTTGTAAAAGAAACCCCAGTTATAAAAGACGACGCAAATGAAAAGATTTATTCTTTGTGGTTACAGGGCGAAGATGCGGCTCCGGCATTGGTAAAGGCATGCGCACGCAGTGTACGCAGAAACTGTACCCAGGAATTGGTTGTTTTAGATAAAAAATCACTATTCGATAAAATTGATTTACCTGGTGTAATTGTTGATAAATACAATCAAGGAAAAATCGCACATGCACATTTTGCAGATATTGCGCGTGTTGAATTATTACATAACCACGGTGGATTCTGGTTGGATGCCACAGGATTTGTTACATCCCCAATTCCTGATTGGATTATAAATGAAGATTTTTTTGTTTACTTGGCTGGCAGTGACACTTCGTATAAATTCGCATACAGCTTTATGCAGAATTGCTTTATCCGTGCGCGCAAAGGTTCATATTTGTTGGACGCTTGGCGTGCAATGATTTTGGAATACTGGAAGAAAGAACCAAAAAACTTTGATTATTTTATGCACCAATTGATGTTCAAAACTTTGGTTGAAAACGATCCGCGTGCAATGGAATATTTTGCAAAAATGCCACATGTCGCCCAGGATCCAACACATGCATTGTGGTGGAAATATCGTGATATGCCATTTGATAAGGCTTTGTTTGATAAAGTTACATCGGGGGCATTTTTCCAAAAAACTGCCTATAAAGATGCCACAAATCCAATACCTGGAAGCTTTGTGGATGTAATGATAAAAATGTAAAAGGAATAATAATTATGCCAGCTATATCAGTTATAATACCGGTATATAATGTTGAAAGATTTTTGCGTAGATGTTTGAATAGTGTTTTAAATCAAACATTTTCAAACTGGGAAGCAATTTGTGTAAACGATGGAAGTCCAGATAATTCAGCTGCTATTTTGGAAGAATATGCTGCACGTGATAAAAGATTCAAAGTAATAACCAAGACAAATGGTGGTTTGTCAGATGCGCGTAATGTCGGTATGCAGCATGCCACAGGTAAATATGTTTTGTATTTGGATTCTGATGATTCTATTCATCCACAGACAATGGAATTTACGTACAAATTGGCAGAAAAAAACAATGCCGATGTTGTTAATTTCAGAAAAGATTTGAAGTTACGTACCAAGTTGTTGGTTAAAAAGTTTTTGAAAAGACCCGTCAGCTATGATGAAGTTGCCACACAGCGTATGAAAAAAAAATATAATTTAAATCATGTTTGCACCAAAGTGACAGATGAAATTATATTTAATTCGACTGAAAGATCGCATAGATTAAAATATATGCAGGTTAAACATTGTTATGTTTGGCAAAATTTATACAGACGTGAATTTATCAAAGACATTCCTTTTATCAAAGGAATAATAATGGAAGATTTTCCATGGTGGAGCGAAGTTATGATTCACCGTCCACGCGTTGTTATAACTAGATTACCTTTTTATTTATATATGCCAGACGATAATAATTCTATTATGGCCAGTTCAAAAAGAATTAAAAAAGCGTTATGTGTTGCAGCTGGTATAAAACATATATTCCCAATTTATCGTGATATGGCCACGGACAAAGAATTAAATTCATGGGGCAGGGAATTTTTATGGCCATATATAATTCATATGTATCGTGATACAATGCGCGCAACAGAACAATCTGATCGTGATCAGGCCAAGGAAGTATTTAATGATTTGTATAAGATAGGTGTTTTTGATAACCCAAAATCATGCAAACATAGAAGGTATCAGAAAAAGATATTTAAATTCTTGGGTGTATAAAAAAATTATAAAAAACCGGCATTTGCCGGTTTTTTATATACCAGTTTCTTTTAATTTATTCGGGATTTTGGTAACTAATTTTAATCCAAACTGTGCAGGTTTGTTCCACGCATATATTGGGCGTACCCATGTCTGTAGTATTCTGGCCAATTTTATAAATTTTTCAGATCTTCTTTTTTTTCTGGTAATTATATAAATAGTTTGGGCACGTCTGGCCAGATGTTTTTTCCAGTCTGGATTTCTGTCACCAATTTTTGATCGAATCATTTCATAATCAACACTACCAAAATGTAAAAGATATAAATTTTTATCTATTTTGAAATTATTGTTTTTTACACAATGAAATCCGCTGCCCCATCTTGCAATTCCGCCCAATACAACAGGTTTTGTGTATCTGGTTGACAGCAGTGCAAATTCACGCTGCTGCAGTAATGGTTTTTCTAAATCCAATTGATCTTCTGCATTTAAGTCCTGGCCAACATCCAACCCCAGCCCAGAAATTGGTGTATTTATTTTTTTATCGGATAAATATTGTGCCAGTGATTTTTTTGTATTTGGATCAACAACCAAGAATTCGTCTGTATCACATCCAATTACAATATCATAACCATTCAAGAATAAGTTTTTTGCCAAATTTGAAAGCAATGAAATTCTGTATTTATCGCCCTGGGAACGTGATAAACCATCATTATGTGGTAGTTTTGTTATATTTGCATTACCAGCGCCACTTGGAATCTTTTGATCCAAACCATCCAGGTAAATATATAAATTTTCCTCACCCAGCTCGCGACCATAGTACGCAATCCAACGGTTCAAAAAGAACTCATCGTTACGTGCCATAGTTACTGCTGCAATACGTTTTTTCATTCTATATTCCTTCTATAAAAATTTTTCGTAATACATATCTGATACGACGATAAATTATTTTAAATATATTTCTGGTTAATATTTTATCTATATCCTTGTCACAGTATACACGTTTTGCATCTGCAATAATAATGTTTTTTAGTTTTGAATCTATGTGATTCATAACGTATAGAACCTGATTACCCAGTGATCCCATGTGACGTGTAAATGCGGTTTTTTTCATAAATGGCAAACCACGCTTAAATAATTTTTTGATATTATTGTATACAGCATGCCCATGTACTGAATACAAATATGAAAACGACCAGTGGTTTTTATTTAACATTCTTGTAAAACCCTGTTCATAAAGATATGTTACCAAACCTTTATTTGTTTGTTTTTCAACACTGGTTATAAATGAATTAAAATCTGGGGATAAAAAAACCTTTGGTGACATGCCTAAAAACCAAGATTGTAAATGTGGTTTTTGTTTATGTGAATTAAATACAATACCAGTAGCATCTGTTTTTTTTGATTCAAGTTTTTCCAAAACAGGTTTCAGTGGGTGCAGGGGGGCATACATAGAATCATTTGCAAGGTAAACCCAATCATAGTCAGACATTACAAGATTATCATGTGCCCACATGTATGCAAGTTTATAGCTGCCAAAATCATATTCACCATGCGCATTACCACCTGCATAAAGTGTAAAAGGTTTTAATTTATCTAATTCTTCTTTGGAAATATTATTGTCCATATATAGAACAACATCACCTAATTCTGATAAAGCTTTTACATAAGCAACTAATGAATCATCAACAACAGGTTCATCAGCCTTGTGCTGGATATAATTTCTGGTGTCAAACGCAGCAAAAATAAAAAGTCGTTTATTCATTTATTTCTCATTTTATTTTCGTATTTTACATGTATAATGCCAAAAAATCAAAGATTCATTTAAAAGAGGTTTAGAAAT
>JAFGMU010000017.1 GCA_016927395.1 Alphaproteobacteria bacterium | reverse complement strand
TGGATTTAGAAAATAAAATCATAAATAAAAAATATTCTGCCAAGTCAATTATTCTGACCACTGGAACTTTTTTGGGTGGTTTGGTTCATCGCGGGGATGAAAAAATCCAATCCGGCAGACTACAAGATGATGGAACATACCAAGAAGCTGATACAAATATATCAAAAATATTGCAAAAAGCCGGCTTTTCATTACTTCGATTAAAAACAGGAACACCCGCCCGTATTCACCGTGATTCAATAAATTTTGATGTATGCGAACCACAACCTGGTGACAATCCGCATGAATGGTTTTCCAAACCAATTAATACCGAAGTTGAACAGGTATCTTGTTTTATAACACATACAAATGAAGATACTCATAATTTTATTCGTGAAAATATAAAAAATGCACCAATGTATAATGGCGATATTCACGGAACAGGACCACGTTACTGCCCATCATTGGAAGATAAAGTTATGCGATTCCCGGAACACAAGACTCATCATGTTTTTCTGGAACCAGAGGGATTAAACAGCGATTTAATTTATCCAAATGGGATTTCAACCAGTTTTGGCAGCGACATCCAAGACAAATGGATTCGTATGATACCCGGTCTTGAAAACGCAAAAATTGAACGTTACGGATACGCAATTGAATATGATGCGATTGACGCACGTGATTTACGCGCAACACTGGAATCCAAGGATGTGCAAGGAATTTTCTTTGCTGGGCAAATAAACGGAACATCCGGATACGAAGAAGCCGCAGCCCAGGGATTGGTTGCCGGCGCAAATGCAGCTGCAAATGCTTTGAATTTGGAAACATTGGATCTGGACAGAACAAATTCCATGATTGGTGTATTGATTGATGACATAACTACATTGGGAATTGATGAACCATATCGTATGTTTACCAGCCGCGCTGAATTCAGATTATCCCTGCGCAGCGATAATGCAATTGCAAGGCTGGGCGAGATTGGCGTTAAACTGGGATTGATTTCAGAACCCCAACGCGCCGAAAAATATAATCAAAAAGCAGAGATAATTTCAAAAAACGATAATTTCTATGCTGGATACATAGCAAGGAATATGCGCGAAATCGAAAGTTATAAACGTGATGCTAATCTGAAGATTCCAACCAAGTTTGATTACAGCGGTCTGTCAGGATTAACAAATGAATTGGTTCAAAAACTGACCCGCACGCGTCCTGAAAATATTGCAGATTTATCAAGAATTCCCGGTATTACACCCGCAGGGATTATGGTTGTTCTGCGAAAAATTAAAACTGGAAATTCATAAAATCTTATTATAAACTGCTGAAAATGCCGATTTAGCTCAGCTGGTAGAGCATCTCATTCGTAATGAGGGGGTCGCAGGTTCAAATCCCGCAATCGGCACCAAAATCCATTAAAAATAAATCCTACAGATTATAATATTAAGTTTAATGTTGACAAATATATTTTTTTAGCTAACATACGAACATAATCTAGTAAAAAGGTTTACACGTGGAAAATTTAACCCCGAAAGAACAATCTGACATAAATATTGCAAAAATTATTGCAGAATTAAATAAATCGCATACGGAATTAATTGATTTAAAAACTTTATGCCTGAATCCAACAATATTAAATGGTCATATTAATTTTGAATATTTTGAATCACTTGAAGAGATTCGTATAATTATGCCTTATAAAGATAAATCTTATAATCCTGCCAAAGTTGAACACGGAATAACCTCAATTGATTTATCTCATAATCTTGACTTTACACAATTTTATTGTGATGCGAACGTTATGCCAAATTTCCAAGAATTTAAGCTGGCGCATCCAAATCAAATTCCATATAAAACAGTTTATGGTGAACAAAACATATTAAAAGCATTGCATACTGCCAAAAAACAGGCTTATGTACGAAATATAAGCAATATGTTTGAAAACACTAACAATGTTCAAATAAAGCAAATTTTACAAGATATAAAAATCACTTTTAACGAAAAACAAAAATATTTAGAAATGATAGATGCAAAGAAAAAAGAAATAGAAGAGTTAAATATTCTTGTAGATAAAAATTCAAAATTAATTGACGAATACGAAAAACAAGTTGCAAAATTATTATTGGTTCCGGAAGTTCCAACAGAAATAACATTCAAACAACTTCCATGTAAATTTATGACTGATTTAGGTTTATGCACACCATTTGAACCACTGGCAAAAATTCGTACAAACAATGAAATCAAACTGGCAAAAATGCGTGCTGAACGTGGTGGTAAATAATAAAAGACGGCTTTTATTCTGTATTTTTATTATTACAAACTTTTTTATGGAAATGAAAAAAAACTTATATTAAAATTGTAACTATGGTAACAAGAAACACAATTATTATAGGATAAACAGTAACGCGCTTTGGCGGTTGCTGGGGCGCATATGCGCCCTTTTTATTTACCCAGGAGGTAAAAATGATAAAAATAATTGTCAGAGATGCCGTAATAGATGATGCCGAGGTTTTAACAAAAATTCACTCGGATGGTTGGAATTATGCTTATCGTGGTATTTTCAGCGATACTTTTCTGGATAAGCGCATAAATCCATCTGTTTTTTCTGAACAGGTTGCAAAACGTCTTGAATCCATAGTTAATAAAAAAGAAACCGATATCCATTTGACTGCAACAAACGAAAATGGCAGAGTTATAGGGTTTGCAGATGGTGGCTTTGGTGATAATGGATTTGGATTTGGACCAATGTATGAATTAAAAGGTTTGTACATAAATCCTGATTTTATTGGTTTTGGTATTGGTAAAATCTTAGTTACTGAATTTGCACATCGTGTAAAAGCACAAGGCGCTGATAAATTTATAATTGGATGTTTGTCTGAAAATAAATCATGTGGCTTTTATGAAAAAATTGGTGGAAAGAAAATAAAAGAATTCAAAAATGAGAAGTTGGAAAATCTATCCGAAACTTATTATGAATTTGATGTTAAAAAATTTGATTAAAATAAAAGGTTAAAATAAATGGCATACCCTAAGACAGATCCCAGGGCAAATTTCCCAGAATTAGAAAAACAGGTTTCAGAGTTTTGGCAATCGGATAATACTTTTAATAAGTTAAAAGACAAAAACAAAGGCGGCAATGTGTTCCGGTTTTTTGATGGCCCTGCAACCCCATCAAGCATTCCACACATCGGGCATTTGGGCGTGTCAGCCATGAAGGACGCGGTTTGCCGCTATCGTAACATGTTGGGTGATAATGTAATTCATAAACTGGGATGGGATGTCCATGGGCTGCCAACCGAGGTTATGGTTGAAAAGTCAACTGGTAAACAATCCAAAGAATTGGTTAGAGAATTCGGTATTGAAAAATTTTGTGATATGTGTCGCAGTGGTGTTATGAAATATGTTGATGATTGGGGTATGTATTTAAACCGTATTGGTCGTTGGGTTGAAATTGGCGATGGTGATATTGTTTATAATACTATGTACAAAGATTATATGGAATCAGTAATCTGGGCATTAAAAAAATTATACGATGATGGATTGTTGTATCGCGACTTCAAAGTCAACCCATTTGATTGGGCGTTAGGTACTGTTATATCAAATTCCGAGGCATCCCAAGAATATCAAGATATCGTAGACGACACAGTAACTGTGTGGTTCGAGCTAGAAAATGGTAAACGCGTATTGGCCTGGACAACAACACCTTGGACATTGCCTGCTAATTCTGCATTGGCTGTAAATCCAAAAATGAAGTATCTGGTTATGCGTGACGAAGATGGTTCTGAATATATAATTGCAGAATCCAGATTGTCTGCATACGAAAAACAGTTCGTTACGGCTGAAAAAGTGGCAGAAATGCTAGGTTCGGAACTGGTTGGTATGAAATACAAACCATTATTCGATTATTATAATGATGAAATGTTATATCAAATAATCTCTGCTGATTATGTTTCTGATTCTGATGGTACAGGTATCGTTCACATCGCACCAGCATTTGGTGAAGAAGATTATTTGGCTGCCAAGGCATTGGATCCAAAATTTCCAGTCATTGTAAATGTTGATGATTATGGTAACTTTACAGATGATGTAACTGATTGGGCTGGTGAAAACATATTTGTTGCAAATCCTAAAATTATAGAAAAGTTGAAAAATACCGGTCATTTGGTTAAAAAAGACAGTCATAAACACAGTTATCCTTTCAGTCCACGCAGTAAACAAAAATTAATCTATCGCGCAACCGAAGCATGGTATATTGATGTTCCAAAAATCCGTGACCGATTAATTGCAAATAATAAATTGGTTGATTGGAAATCAGCTGGAAATAGATTCGAAGCCTGGATAGAAAATGCACGTCCATGGGGAATATCCAGAAATCGTTTCTGGGGTGTACCTTTACCAATTTGGACGAATGAATCTGGTGAATACAAATTTTTCGGCAGTATCCCAGAGATGGAAGATTTTTTTGGTGTTGAAATAAACGATTTACATCGCCCAACTATGGATAAATTGGAAAAAGATGGTTGGAAACGTATCCCCGATGTTTTGGATTGCTGGTTTGAATCTGGCGCAATGCCATTTGCATCAATGCATTATCCATTTGAAAACAAAGATATAATTGACGATAAAAATTACATGTCTGGTTATATAATCGAAGGTCAAGATCAAACACGCGGTTGGTTTTATACTTTGATGGTTTTAAGTACTGCTTTGTTTGATAGACCGGCTTTTCGAACCATTTCTGCAAATGGAATGATTGTTGATGAACATAAAAAGAAATTGGCTAAATCTGTTGGAAATTATACAGATCCTATTGTTTTGATTAATACATTTGGTGCAGATGCACTGCGTTTGTATATCCTGGGTAGCAATTTCTTAAAAGCAGAACCTGTTTCAATCGACAAAGAAGGTAAAGTTTTTGCAGAAACAACAAAAAATATTCTGACACCACTTTGGAATGCATATCACTTCTTTACATTATATGCGAATGCTGGAAATTTAACTGCAAAAGATAATTTGGGAAAAACAAATAATGTTTCAGATGAATATATTATGCAGGAATTGAATGAGTTAATAAAAACTTTCAAAGAATCTTTTGATAATTATAAACCGGATATCGCTATAAAAGAATTGGTCAGATTCTTGGATATTTTGAACAACTGGTATATCAGATTAAATCGTGAACGTTTCTGGGGCGAAGAACAAAATGCTTTTGATACACTGTTCACAGTTATAACAAACATGTGTAAAATAATTGCACCATTGGCACCATTTGCCAGTGAATTTATTTACAGAAACTTAACTGGTGGTAAATCTGTTCATTTGGAATCTTTTCCAGATATAACAGGAAAACAAAATACAAATCTTTTGGAATCGATGCGCAAAGTTCAATCAATTGTATCAACCGGAAAACAAATCCGCGAAAATGCAAATTTGCGCAACAGATTGCCATTAAAATCATTAAAAGTTGCAGGTTGGTTTGATGCAGATTACACAAACATAATTCAAAACGAACTGAATGTTAAATCTGTTGAAAAAATCGATAAAATTTCAGACGTGGCTGATTCTTTTGTTTATTTGATTACACCAAAAATCGGCGCCAGATTGGGTAGTGCATTAAAAGAAATTATCCCTGCAGTAAAAAACGGTGAATATCAAATTGTAGAAAAATACATGCTTTCGGATGACGATAAACAACAATCAAATAATACAACAATTAAAGTTAAAGGTTTTGAACTGCTAAAAGATGAGTTTGTATTCAAATTAACGGTAAAAAATGGTATAACAGGGGCTGCATTACCAGACAATACTGCGGTTGTTGTTTTGGATACAGAATTGACACCCGAATTAATTACCGAAGGTTTGGCAAACGAAGCTTTGCGCTTTATCCAAGACACCAGAAAAACAATTGGGTTGGATGTTTCCGATCGTATAATCTTAGAATATTCTGGTGATAGTAAAATATTAGCAGCTATATCAGAACACAAAGAAAGAATCATGAAAGATGCTTTGATTGAAACTGTTATAGATCAATCAATGACTGGGGCAGATTTAGATTCAAAAACAGAAATCGAAGGTTTACAGTTTGAGATAACAATAAGTAAAAACAATTAAAAAATATAACAAAAAAGCCGGTAAATAATTAAAATTGCCGGCTTTACAGTAAAGGATTATTATTATGAAATTTATTGAAACTGAAATTCACGGTGTTTATATAATAGAACCAACCGTTTTTAATGATTCACGCGGATATTTTTTTGAATCATATAATGAAACAGAATTCAGAAAAAACGATATCTGTTCTAGATTTGTTCAAGACAATCAGTCAAAATCCAGCTATGGCACAATTCGCGGTCTGCATTTTCAAAATGGATTCTATGCCCAAGCAAAATTAGTCCGTGTTATTCATGGAAAAGTTTTGGACGTTGCTGTTGATTTAAGAAAAAACAGTCCAACATTCGGAAAACATATAGCAGTTGAATTAGACGCCGAAAAAAACAATATGCTGTTTATACCACGCGATTTTGCCCATGGATTTTCAGTACTTTCAGAAACGGCAACTTTTGCTTATAAATGTGATAATTCTTATAACGGAAAATCCGAGGGTGGAATTTTATACAATGATCCAGATTTGAACATCAATTGGGGGATACCAAAAGATAAAATTATAACTTCGGATAAAGACGCACTGTGGCCAACATTAAAACAATGGAAGAATGCAAAAATCAAATAATGGCAAAACAGAAAATAACTTTAACTCCGGAAATTTACTTTTGTGAAGTTCCAAAATCAGATGCGATTGATATGTCAATCCGCAGTGAGTTGTATTTTGTAAACGAATTTACTTTTGCGGTGGCGGTTATTTTGTCGGCTCAGGCAACAGATAAAAAGGTTAACGAAGTCACACCGGAATTATTTGAAATTGCGGACACTCCGGAAAAAATGCTGGAACTGGGTGAAAACGGTTTAAAGGAATACATAAAAGTCATATCTTTTTTTAATAACAAAGCAAAGAGCATTATCGGGCTGGCGGAACAGTTGGCGGACGAATCAAAACAATACGACACGTATTGGAAATTCCCAAAAGAATATCATATCCGTGAAAATTTAGTAAAATTGCCAGGAATTGGTCAAAAAACCGCAAATGTTGTTATGAATGTTTTATGGGGTGCACCGCACATTGGTGTTGATACGCATGTTTTCAGAAATTCACATCGTTATGGTTGGGTTGATGAAGCCGATAATACACCAGAAAAAGTCGAAGAAAAACTGATGAAATTAATCCCAGAAAAATATCATGGGATGGCGAATCACGTAATGGTTCTGCACGGCAGATACATCTGTAAAGCGTTAAAACCAAAATGCGCCGAATGTCCGGTTGCAAAATGGTGCAATGCCAAGGATAAAATTATATAAAAACCGGCTTTTTGCCGGTTTTTTATTTCAGTATCTTCTTTTTTTCTTTTTGAAACTCTGCCTCGGTAATTACTTTGGCTTTGCGAAGGCTGTTTAATTTTTCCAGCTTATCCAAACTATCACTTTTGATTTGTGATTCTGCCAACAGGGCAACAATCATTGCGATAACCCATGTGACACCAAAAATAAGTCCCAGCCAGCTAAGAACCCTTACCGTATTCAAAACGGTTTCAGAAACACAACGTTCTTCGGCAATACTTATTGGCCAACGAATTAACAAAACAAATAAGAATATCAAAATAAACAGAAAAAATATTTCAATAAATCCTATCATCATTTTTTGCTCCTTTTGTTATTTTTTTGCAAATTCATTTGCAGAATTCATAATTTCCAAAATTAGTGTATTTAATTCTTCGGTGCTTTGTGTGCCTTTAAATTCTAATGCAAATGTTATATTGCGCAATGATTCTTTTGGTTTTTCAAATACGTCTGTTATTTTTACATCTGCTATGACTTTATAGTTTTTAGCTATAAACCCTGCAACACTACCAGCAGATACCCCATATGGAATTGACACAGAAATATCACGAACACTGGCAATTAAATTGCTGGGGCTTTCATATTTTGTTTTTTTCTTTGGTGCAATCAGTAATGCATCTGTATTCAAAACAAAGTATATTGGATGTTCGTTTTTAATATCAAACTGTTCCGAAAAACCTGGTGATACTTCACCAAAGCTGCCCATTAATGCATCGGTCGGGGTATAATAAATTTGACCACGACGTTTTGGCATTAAAAAATTGTCTTCTTCTTCTGGTTTTTCAATATTATATTCAAATCGAACATCCAAACCCAGATTTTCAAACAGATTTTCCAACAAACCTTTGACTGTTAATGCTGATTCTTTGTTACCATTTACAATTCCCCACAACATATTTGTTTCTCTGGGGATACCTTTTTTATCAAAATCAAATACTTTTGACCATTCGAATGCACGGATTTCACGATTTTTAACACGCAGGTTTTTTGAAACTAATTCAACTGCTTGGACTATGCAATTATTTTTCATAAATGCATATCCACCTTCGATACTATTTTCGATTTTTACATGTTCTGGAACAGGTGACAGTTTTGCATGTTTTGGCGAATACAGATTGTCAGTAAATACTTCAAAAAATCCATTATTTACCAGATATGAATTTATCTTGGTTTTGCGAAGCTCATTCGGTGTTGGTTCACTGCCGATTTGTGCCATTGGTAAACGGTTTGGCAAATTGTTGTATCCGATTGACCGTGCCAATTCTTCGATTAAATCGGCCTTGAATCCCTTGATATCCCAAGTGCGAACATTTGGGACTATATATTTTTTATCAGATATTATAAAACCATACCTGGATAAACGTTCGTTTATTTCCTTGTCTGAAATATCTATTTCCAGTTCATTACGAACAAAATCACATGACATTTGTATTTCTTTTACCGGTAATTTAACGCGTTGTGAAAATTCTGCATCTCCGTTTTGATTTGCACTAATTTGTTCATACAAGTAGTTTGCCCGTTCAGCACCAGATTTCACTGCATCCAGATTACCGCCACGTTCAAATCTTTGACTGGCAATTGTGCAAACGCCCAATTCTTTTGCTGTTTTACGAATTGATACTGGGTCAAACAAAGCTGTTTCTAACAATACATTCTTGGTATTTTCATCAACACCTGCACCATGGCATCCAATTACACCTGCAACACAGAGTATTTTTTCATCGTCAGCAATTACAACTGTGCCAGCTGGCAATTCAGTTAAACCTTCGTGAAATAAGAGCGCGGCTTTTTCACCGACCTTGGTTTCACGAATATGAACCTGACCAACTATTTTATCTGCATCATAAACATGCGCTGGTTGACCGTATTCCAACATAACAACATTTGTTACATCAATAGCCGGATGAATTACATTAACACCAGATGATTCCAGTATATAATCAGCCTTGGCTGGTTTTATTGATTTAATATCAAAAGGTACGAATGAATAAGCAATACATTTATCTGTATCAATTACAAATCTTTTGGCATTTTCGTATTTTAAACCCTTTTCCTGTAATTGTTTCACACCGGTTCCGGCTCTTCCATTTATTTCTGTTGCCAGACCCAGATAACAATAATGGTCGCCGCGATTTGCCAGCAATTCCAAATTCATTATGTCGCCATCGACGGATTTTACTTCCAATCCAACATCTTCCATCAATTCACGCCAATCAGCCGGTAAATCAACAAAAGTTTCCAAAATCTTTTTACTGAACTTCATTATTTAACACCTTTGATATTTTTGAATACTCGCAAATCCATTCCGTATAATTCACGCATGCTGGCACCGGTAAATTGACCAGCCAGACGCGATGTACCAAATCCAAATGCAAATCCGGACACTTTATCTGGATCAAAACCAAAGTTTTTCATAACCTGGGGCGACACCATACCTGCACCAACAATTGTCCACCAACCATCACCTAAATTGATATCAGCACCAATGCTTGGTTCGGTGTATGGATAGTATTTTGGTTTGAAACGAACCTTGACAGTTGGTCCATAAATTTCGTGCAGAATAAATTCCAGTGTACCCTTTAATTCGGACAACTTTACATCATGTCCAACCCATAAACCTTCGAATTGGTTAAATATTGCCAAATGCTGAGTATCAACAGCTTCGTTTCGATATACACGTCCCGGTGATACAATTTTAACCGGTAATTTAGATTCATCACCATTTAAAGACATCATGTAACGTGACTGAACAGATGTTGTATGAGTTCGTGGCAGTAATTCTTCGTGTTTAATCCAAAATGTATCTTGCATATCACGGGCAGGGTGATGTGGTGGTATATCCAATAAATCAAAGTTGTATTTTGGTTCTTCAACTTCTGGTCCACTTACTGGTATAAAACCCAATCTGCGCAGAGCAGCGATACATTTTTCTTCTATTACACTGACCGGGTGCAATGCGCCAGTTGAAATACCAATACCGGGCAGTGTCATATCAAAGTTATCATTAGACAGTTTTTCATTTAGAATGTGCTTCTGGATTTCTGATTTAGTATTTTCAATCATTTCTTCGATTTTAACACGCTGGGTATTCAACTCTGCACCAACTTCCTGACGTTTTTCTGCTGGAATATTTTTCAAATCGTCAAATTTTGCCTTTAATTCAGACTTTTTACCCAACCATTTGGATTTTATATTATCCAGATCCTGGGTTGTTTTTGCGTTTGATAATTCTTTTTTTAGATTTTCCATAATTTAACCCTTACAAAATAAAAATAGCCACCTGATGGTGGCTATTCTAGAACATTACGATAAATACCGCCACCGAATTATTTAGATTCAGCTTTGATAAATCGTTTTGCAGATTCGATCAATTTATCGAAATTGGAATCACCTGCATATGCCATTTCTGCCAATACTTTGCGATCCAATTCGATACCAGCCTTTTTCAGGCCGTTCATGAACTGACTGTATGTCAAACCATGAATACGAACTGCTGCGTTAATACGAACAATCCACAAGCTGCGAAAATCACGTTTTTTAACGCGACGATCACGATATGAATACTGTCCAGCTTTTTCAGCTTTTTCACGTGCAGTACGATATGTCGAATGATGACGGCCCAGGAACCCCTTGGCACGTTGCAGAATTTTTTTATGTTTTTGTTTTACGGTTGTACCGCGTTTTACCCTTGCCATTTTCAGCCCCCTGTTATTTCTTTAATCCGTATGGGGTCAAGATTTTGGCCTGTCCCACCATGTTATCATTCAAGTACTGTGCCTTGGATCCAGCGTTGTTTGCACGGTTGGATTTTTTACGCAACAGTTTCTTGTGGCTGTTTCTGGCAACACGGATTTTACCCGTTGCTGTCATGCTCGCACGTTTTTTCATGTACGATTTAGTTTTCATTTTCGGCATTTTCTATTCCTTTGATTTGAATCGAACAAAACCTTATGGCAATGCCTTGCCACTTCGGATACGGCGTATTCTGGCATAAAATTTATAAAAATCAAGTTTTTATTGAATGTTCAGAATTAAAATATTAGACTGTCCGCTGTAATGAACTATATTTAGATAATAATGGCCGGGAACCATGAACCAGAAAAAAATATCTTCGCGCGTATATTCTATTGTAAAATCAGCAATAACAGCTGCTGTTTTACCGGTGTTTTTGATATATATTATGATTGATAAACCAGATTATAAAATAATGAATGGTCTGGCCAAAATTGTTTTACCTGTTGCACAATGGGTTGGTGATGGGGTTACTTGGCCGATACATGCAATTGGCAGGGCTGCTTCTGGAATACGCGAACTATCAACTTTGCGTAGTGAAAATGAAGAATTAAAAGTCAGATTAAGCGATGCTTTGCGTAATAAAACAGAATGCGATATTGCGATTTCCGAAAACCAGCATTTAACCCAGCAATTGGATATAGTGAAAGAAATTCCACAAAAATCAATTGTTGCAAATATCACTTATAATAACGAAGCTTTTAGCCACAGTACATTTTTTATAAACAAAGGTTATGATTCTGGTGTTGAATCTGGAATGGCTGTTGTATCATTCGAAGGTTCGTTGGTTGGTATTGTTTCTGATGTGGCTGAAAATTTCGCAAAAGTTAGATCTCTGACTGACAGTAAATCAAATATTCCTGTAAGAATAGCAGGATCAGAAGTATATGGGTTTTTACAAGGTAATGGTTCAAATACACCAACAATTGGTTTTTTCAGCGATCCAGAATTTCAACCAACGCGCGGGTTAAAACTTATTACCAGTGGAATTCGTGGTGTATTACCAAATGGAATTCCAATTGGTGAAATGACCAGCCATGAAGATGTGAATGTTGTATTACCTTCAAAAATATCAGACGTTATTGTTTTAAAGTTTAACAGTAAAGACAAATACAAATGATTAAAAAAATTTCGGATTTTCTAAGAACCGCTTTTCCTTTTTTGGCGGTTTTAGTTCTGTGGCATTTATCAGTTCCATTTTGGAATCCTGGTGGAATTTTGGCATTGATTCCAATTTTTTATTATTCTTTTATAAATCCAGTGCCTTGGTTTGTTCCTTATGCTGCTGTATTTTGTTTTTTGATTGATTATAAATTTGATACTTTGTTATTCTGGACATTTATTTACTGTATGTTTTATGCAGCAAATGGTTTTCAAAACTTCGTCGATTTAACAAGACAAAAAAACGAAGGTGTTATGGTATTCATGGCTTATTTCGGTGCAGCATCATTGTTATTGGTGTTGTTGGGTTGGAATTTTATTGGCTTGTTTCGTGCAATCTGGTTAGTGTTATGGTTGAGTACTTTATACATTCCATTTGCTGCATTGGCACAAAGGATAAAAAAATGATTGATTCCGAAGTAGCAAGACTTTTTGATAGACGTTCTGCACTTTTTCTTGGTGGTGGTGCGATTTTAACATCTGTTCTTGTTTTGCGTATGCTGCAAATGCAGGTTTTTAATTACAAAGAATATAAACGTAAATCTGAAAATAATTCTTTTAGAATTCAGATAAATATGCCTGAACGTGGAAAAATACTTTCTCAATCTGGTGTACCAATTTCACGTGACGCACCAATTTACAGAATCTATATGGTTCCAGAAGAAACTGAAGATTTGGATAAGTTAGTAAGTTTGGTTTCAAAAGAATTAAAACTTAAAAAGAAAACAGTGGACAGAATTTATAAAACTGTGAAAAAACAGGCAAAATTTCAACCAGTTTTGATAAGTGAAAATTCTGATTGGAAAAAGTTGGCCGAATTACAAGCACAAAACTTACCTGGGCTGCATATAAAAAGTGGCTATACCAGAATTTATGAATTGGGACCAGCAGGCGCACAAATTTTTGGTTATGTTGGTTCACCTTCTAAACCTGTTCCAAATGCACCATTTTTTACAACTGGAATAAATGGTTTGGAAAAAACTTTTAATAACCAATTAACTGGTGTTCCTGGACAAACTGTTATGATTGCAAATGCAGTCGGACGAATAACAGGCGAAGACAAAGAACAGTTTATTCAATCAACACCTGGTAGTAATCTGAAAACAACAATTCGTGAAAATGTTCAGAAAAAATTACAAGACACACTTACATTAAATCGTTCTGGGTGTGGTGTGGTTATTGAAATTAAAACCGGAAATATTTTAGCAATGGTATCTGCCCCCAGTTTTGATCCAAATAATTTCAAAAATGAAGATGCCGAAGATTATTTATCAGCACTGCGCTCTGATTCTGCAAAGCCATTTATGAATAAAGCGTTAGAAGGTTTGTATCCCCCAGGATCGACATTCAAAATAGTTGTTGCATTGGCAGCACTGGAATCTGGGGCTTTGCTACCATCCGAAAAAATATTCTGTCCGGGATATTGGGATTATGGTGACAGGCGTTATCACTGTTGGGAACAAAAAGGTCACGGGGCAGTTGATTTAATCGGTGCATTAAAACATTCCTGTGACGTTTATTTTTATCAAATTGCATTGCGTATCGGTATCGATGCAATAAAAGAAATGGCAATGAAACTCGGTTTGGGTGAAAAATTTATGCACGAAATATTGCCAAAAGAAATGGCCGGGGTTGTACCAGATCGCAACTGGAAAGAAAAAAATATTGGATCCAGATGGATGCATGGTGACACAATTATTTCAGGAATTGGTCAAGGATTTATACTTTCTAACTGTATGCAGTTGGCTGTTATGATGTCACGAGTTGCATCAAACAAAATAATAATGCCACGCTTAATAGAAGATGGCGAACCTGTAAAATTTTCAAATCTTAAATTACAGACCAAAAACTTAAAATCTGTATTGAATGGTTTGGAACAGGTTTTACAAACGGGTGGTACCGCCGCCGGCAGTGCCATAAACGTTAATGGTGGAAAAATGGGTGGTAAAACAGGAACGTCCCAGGTCAGAAATATTTCCACTTCGGAACGTGAAACAGGGGTGCTTACAAACGAACAATTAAAATGGAATTTACGAAATCACGGTTTGTTTGTTGGATATGCACCAACTAATAATCCAAAATATGCTGTTTGTGTTATAACAGAACATTCTGGAACCAGCACACCTGCTGCGCATGTTGCTGCACAAATAATGAAGGAAGTATTAAAAGATGGCTCTGCAAGCTAGACAAACACGAGTTTCAAATTCCAGTATGATGACATTTTCCGAGAAAATGAAACGTTTTTCTTGGGGGTTGTTTTTACCAATGATTCTTGTATTGGTAATATCTGAACTTGTTCTTTTTTCGGCTGGGGGTGGATCCTGGCATCCTTTTGCAATATCACAGTTAATGAAAATTTTTATGGGACTGATTGTGTTTTTCTTTGCGGCTTTTACAGATATAAAAATATGGATTAAATCTGCATATATAATTTACGCTGTTGCTTTTATTATGATAATTATGGTCACTTTTGTAGGTCATACAGGTATGGGTGCACAACGTTGGCTGGATTTAGGACTTTTCCATGTTCAACCATCGGAATTCATAAAAATATCTTTAGTTTTGGTTTTATCGCGTTATTTTTCATGGATGAATTGGAAAGATTCTATTGAAATTAAAAATTATATTATTCCTATTATTTTAATGGTTTTGCCATTTTCACTTATTGTTATGCAACCCGATTTAGGAACTGCGATATCTGTTGGTCTTATTACTGTTGTTATGTTCTTTATAACAGGTGCAAAAAGACAGTGGTTTATTATTGCGGGTATTTTGGCAATTCTGGCGGCGCCTGTTGTTTGGTTTGGTGGTTTGCATGATTACCAGCGCGACAGAATAATAACCTTTATAGACCCCGATCACGATTCCAAGGGTGCAGGATACCAAATAAACCAGGCCAAAATTGCATTTGGCAGTGGTGGATTAGTTGGTAAAGGTTATTTATCTGGTACACAATCACAACAATCATTTTTACCAGAAAAACAAACTGACTTTATATTCACTATGCTTGGGGAAGAATTTGGATTTGCGGGCACATTCCTATTATTATTAATTTATGGTACTATTATTGCTGTTTTATTTTGGATGGCAAAAACTTGCAGAAATAGATTTGGCCAATTATTCTGTTTTGGTTTTATGTTGAACTTTTTCATTTATTACTTTATAAATATCTCCATGGTTTTGGGACTGATACCAACAGTTGGTGTTCCTTTACCATTAATGTCATTTGGTGGCAGCAGTCTATTATCTTTGATGTTTGGGTTTGGACTGTGTCAAAATGCGCATATAAACAAGGACCAACAGTTGTCCGCCAAAGGGTTTTAAGGTCATACTATGAATTTACTTATCGTTGAATCTCCATCAAAAGCAAAGACCATTGAAAAATATCTGGGGTCTGGTTGGCGCGTCGTAGCATCAGTTGGCCACGTACGCGATTTAGTACCAGAAAACGGCAGTGTTGATGTTGATAATAACTATGCTATGAAATGGCAAATTATGCCTGGCAAGGAAAAGCAGATAAAACTGATAACTGACGAATTAAAAAAGGCAGATGCCGTGTATTTGGCATCTGACCCGGACCGCGAAGGGGAAGCAATCGCATGGCATTTGTTGGATATATTAAAAGATAAAAAAGCACTTAATAACAAGAAGATATACCGTGTTGCATTCCATGAAATAACCAAGAAAGCGGTCCAAGAAGCAATCGAAAATCCACGTGAAATCGACCAAAACCTGGTTGATGCGTACTTGGTAAGGCGTGCTTTGGACTATTTGATTGGTTTTGGGATTTCTCCGCTGCTATGGCGCAGAAATCTGGGTAAATCTGCTGGTCGTGTACAGTCAGTTGCAGTTAAATTAGTGGTAGATAGAGAGCGAGAAATCGAAAAATTTGTACCAAAAGAGTATTGGTCACTGACCGCCGAGTGTGCTAAGGGACAAAATTCCTTTACAGCCAAACTTTCCCAGTTTTCTGGGCAAAAAATAGACAAAATGACCATAGAGTCCCAGGTACAAATGGATGGTATTTTGTCAAATTTACTGGTACCTATTGCCGCATCTGTATCTTCCATCGAAAAGAAGAAAATTTCCCGGAAACCCGCGGCTCCTTTCACCACAAGTACCCTTCAACAAGAGGCTGCCAGGAAGCTATATTTCAGCTCCAAACGCACGATGAGCGCCGCTCAGAAGCTTTACGAACAAGGTTTAATTACGTATATGCGTACCGATTCAACCAACCTGTCATCTGACAGTATTGCCGGAATTCGGGGCTTTATTGAACGTGAGTATGGTAAAAACTTCTTGCCTGGTACACCAAACATATATGTAACCAAGTCCAAAAATGCCCAAGAAGCACACGAGGCAATTCGCCCCACACACTTTGATTCTGCGGGCCACAGCGTTTCTGATGACGAAGCTAAGCTTTATGAACTGATTTGGAAGCGTACAATCGCTTGTCAGATGACCAACGCTGAATTTGACAGTGTTTCAGTTGATATAACAGACAATTCCAGTGGTGCTGTGTTCCATTCTGTTGGTACAACCCGCACTTTTGATGGATTTATCAAGGTATATCAAGAAGATAAAGACGATGCGTCCGATGATGATAGTGAAACTAAATTACCACAAATGTCAGTTGGTGATTCGATAAGTATTGAAAAATTAACACCTGATCAGCATTTTACCCAAGCACCTGCCAGATATACCGAAGCGTCATTGGTAAAAAAACTGGAAGAGCTGGGAATAGGGCGCCCATCAACATATGCCGCAATTATGAGTACAATCGTGGACAGAAATTACGTGGAACAGGACAAACAACGCAGATTTACGCCAACATCTGGTGGATGGGTAATTGCATCATATCTGACAAAATACTTCCCGGATTTGGTTGATGTGAACTTTACTGCCAAAACAGAAGACACTTTGGACGATGTTTCAAATGGAAAAGTTGCAAAAACACCGGCCTTATCCGAATTTTGGAAACCAACACAACGCATGATTGAATCGGCAAAAGATGTCAAAACAACCGATATTATAAATAATATAAATGAAAATATGCATGACCATTTGTTCAAAAAAGCCGGTAATAAGTGCCCAAAATGCGGTGGCGAGTTATCTTTGAAGCTTTCAAAATATGGTGCATTTGTTGGTTGTTCAAACTATCCAGAATGCGATTATACACAAAAATTGTCAAATCAGCCGGCAAATGGCGATGAATCTGGCGAAAAAGCCGGTAATTCTGAAAAAGACCTGGGTGATGGTATAAAGTTCAAAATCGGTCGTTTTGGTCCATATGTTACAGATGGTACAAAAAACGCAAGTGCTAAAAAATATAATACCGATACCATAACATTAGAAATCGCAAACGAATTATTGTCCGGGGAAAAGAAAAAAGCCGAGGGTATTGAACTGGGTGAAAATCCAGCAACCGGTAAACAAATACTTTATTATGCCGATGGCCGTTATGGCGCATATATTTCCAGTAACAAAGTAAATGTCAGTGTTAAATCAGAACCAACCCTGAATGATGCCATTGAACTGATTAACAACAAAAAACCAAGTACACGTTTTAAGAAAAAATAATCCGGCTTTATAGTTTGATTATTGCAACTTGGTGTTTTATAATTAAGTAGTGTCAAATTATAATTCTAATTTTACCGATGAACTGCGCGAACGTTTATCAATCGTAGACGTTGTTGGAAAGCGTGTGCCACTGACCAAGAAAGGTCAAAATTTCTGGGGCTGTTGCCCGTTTCATAATGAAAAAACGCCCAGCTTTTCTGTTAACGAAGAAAAGGGTTTTTACCACTGCTTTGGTTGTGGTGAACATGGTGATATTATTTCTTTTACTATGAAATCCAACAATATGGACTTTCGTGCTGCAATTAATGAATTAGCACAAATGGCCGGTATCAAGGTTCCTGAATTTAAACAAAAATCAGATGCAGAAAAGGCGCGCGAAGAATCATACGTTGATATTACAACAGCTGCAGCCAGAATATATCATCAAAAGCTGTTTGAACCAGATGGCGCGCATGCGTTGGAATATATAAAAAAACGTGGCTTTACAGACGATATTATAAAAAAATATGGTCTGGGTTATTCGCCAAAAAACAATATAATTTCAGCAAAATTTGCAAACACACCTTTTGATAAATTGTCTGCAACTGGGTTGGTTCGTCGTGGCGAATATGGAAACTATGACTTTTTCCGTGAAAAATTAATGTTTCCAATATTTAATGCTTCTGGACAAGTGGTTGCTTTTTCGGGACGTAGTTTGGATGGATCAGAACCGAAATACATAAACACTGTTGATACAGAATTATTTCATAAACGAAAAACTATTTTTGGATTAAATTTTGCCCGCGAATTTATTCATAAAAACAATCGTAGCATAGTGGTAGAAGGGCAAATTGACGCAATTCAAATGCAAAATCACGGTTTTGGGGAAACTGTTGCGCCACTGGGGACAGCACTGACCGAAGATCATATTGCAATCTTATGCAAACTGAATCGAAACATTGTATTTTGTTTTGATGGTGACGCGGCTGGTCAAAAGGCTGCTATGCGCGCATTGGATATTATTGCACCATTTTTACGTGATACTTCTGATATTCGATTTGCATTTATGTCAGGTGGTAAGGATCCTGATGAAGTTTTAAAATCCAAAGATGGTATCAAATCAATGAAAAAAATTATTGATTCTGCACAACCTTTGTTGGATTTTTTCTGGTTTTTTATAAATAAAAACTTTAATACTGTGACACCAAATGGAAAATCCCAGGCAGAAAAATGGATAGAAAAATGGTTAAAAAAGATAACTGATTTCAAATTCCAGGAAATATTAAAAACAGAAATCAATAATCTGATTTGGCAAAATTGGAAGAAAATAAAAAATAAAAAAGAGACCGAAGCAGAAAAACTGAAATCAATTCAATTGCCAACTGTGGATAATATTACTGCAAATACTCTGCAATTTATTATTGATAACTACCCTGAATTGGCTGAAATCCATGCTGATTTTTTAACAACATTGGATTTATCAACTGGCAGTTCAGGTACAATTAATTTGGATATGAATTTGCAGGATGCTGAAAAATTTATAGTTTCTTTAAAGTTAACAAAGTATTTGGAAAAATTACAAACCGATAAAATAAACCTGACTATGAAATTATTATCTGGTGATGAATCCGTGCGCGAAAAGATTTCTGGATTAGACGCCGAAATAAAAAAATCAACAAATCGTCTAAATTCTTTGAATGAAATATAAAAAAACCGACATTATGTCGGTTTTTTAATTATTAAATAAGAAATGGCAGATATCGCCTTCGGTCATAACATAATCACGACCAACAAGACGCATTTTACCAGCATCTTTGACTGCGGTTTCGCTGCCCAATGTTATATAATCATCTGGCGCTATTATTTCTGCCCTGATAAAACCTTTTTCAAAATCTGTATGAATTTTTCCAGCGGCCTGAGGTGCGGTCATACCACGTGTAATTGTCCAGGCATGTGCTTCCTTGGGGCCAATAGTATAAAACGTTTGTAATCCCAATGTTTCATATCCAGTGCGAATCACCTGGGATAATCCAGATTCTTTTAATCCAAGTTCTGTTAAAAACATATTTCTTTCTTCTGTGTCCACAATTTGGGAAATTTCCATTTCAATTTTGGATGAAATAACCAGCACCGGTGATGCGCCTGAAAATTTATTTTTTATAGAATCTGAAAATTTATTTCCGGTGGCAGCACTGGCTTCTTCCACATTACATACGTAAATTACCGGTTTTTTTGTTAATAAATTAAATGGTGTCGCATCAAACTTTTGTAAACGTGCAGGAATTCCAGATTCCAATCCTTTTTTTATTTCAATTGCATCAGCCAGCATTTTTGCAGCATCTTTATCCAAACCGCGGGCTTTTTTTTCCAGATTTTTTATTTGTTTATCCAGACTTTCTAAATCGGCCAACATTAATTCTGTTTCAATTGTTTCAATATCTGACAATGGGTCAATTTTGCCGTTTACATGTACAATATCATCATTTTCAAAACATCTAACCACATGAATTATTGCATCCACCGCCAAAATATTTCCTAAAAATTTATTTCCCAAACCTTCGCCAGCACTGGCACCTTTGACCAGTCCTGCAATATCAACTATTTCTAATTGTGTTGGTATTATTTTTTGTGAACCAGCTGTTTTTGCCAATTTTAGCAAAATTTCATCTGGAACAACTACGCGGCCTGTATTTGGTTCAATAGTGCAAAAAGGGTAATTTTGTGCATCAGCTGCTGCACTTTCTGTCAGTGCATTAAATAATGTCGATTTTCCGACATTTGGTAATCCAACAATTCCACAATTGAAACCCATTTTTATTTCCTCTATAATATATATTAATAATAATGTGAGTAATATGAACTATCTTTGGCAAGAATTCAATATAAAAACCTTTCCGTCGGAAACAATTGTTTTCCGTGATGGTATTTTTCAACCAGAATTATCAACTTTGGAATCTTTAAACATTTCTAGAAATTATAATAAACCAATCCATATTATTTATGTTGGTGAAATAGAAGGTGATAAAAAATTAAATATTGATATTTCTGTGCCAAATCAAGAAGTGTTTTTATCTGCAAAAATACAAAATAAAAAACCGGCTTTTTTGAATATTTTTATCACAAATACCGGTAAAAAATCATCTTTTATTGGAAAAATAATTGCACAAAATTATTCTGAATTAAAAATTGAAAAATTTGGTAATCATAAAGAATCTGATACAATTATAAAAATTGATACAAAAGTAATTGCACACAAAGATTCAATATCAAAATTACTTGGTACTGCAAAAATTGATAAAAATATTAAAAATTGTGATTCTGATATAAAATTTTCTGCATTAGCAGATAAATCAGCCAGAATAGAGTTTTTACCAGCACAACTCATATCTTCTGCTCCAAAGTCTGCTGATCACTCTGCATCTATTTATAAGGCAACAAACACACAAATTGAATTCTTAAAAGAATCTGGTTTATCAACCACAGAAGTTAAAAAAGTATTAGAAGAATCTTTTATTAATGATTCTGATTTATTCTAAATAAAAACCCGCGAAAACGCGGATTTCTTACTTTTTCTTAAAGCCCTGTTTAGCCTTAAATTTAGGTTTATCAGGATCAATAAGAATGACTTGTTTACCACGGCGAATTTGTTTTATGTTACCGCGCTTCTTCCAAGCCTTCAAAGAGCTTAAAAATTTCATATTAATTTCCTTTTAGCAATGCGATTATAAACGCTTTTTATAAAAAATCAAATATTTATTAATATTATTGTTGTTTTTGTTGGTACTGTTAGTTTTGTTAAAAATAGATTTTATTTTTATATAAACAGGTTTTTAACAAAAAAATCCAATATTTCAGCCATATTTAAAAATATTGTTAATAAAAATCAAAAATAATTAACAGTTGATAAAATTCAGGTTTTAAGCATTTTTAACAAAATATTTAAAAATGTTTTTATGCTTGTTGAAAAATGTTGAAATTGATATAATTTGAGCAGAGAGAGTTTTAATGAAACAGCAAGTTTTAAAAGCTTTGGCAAATCCATCGCGGATATTTTATGTACCGTATTCTTTGGCGGTGGTTAATTTTGCCATTCAATTTTTAATTTTTGTAGGGTTTTTTATAGTAAGTCTTATTGTTTCGGGTGGTCGTGATAGTATAGATCCTTTGTTTTTTTTAATATCAGTACTTATAACACATAGTATATTAGCTGGTTTTTCAAAAAAAGAACCACAATTAGCGCAAATAATATCTGCAAAAATTCAACTTTATAAATCACGAATCCCGGGGAGATTGAACGCATAACATGAAAAATTTTCTGGAATATTTTGTAGGTGGTGGGTTTCCAATAACTTTGGTTGTATTGGCTATGGCAGTTGTGTTGGTTTTTGTGATTTTAATGTTGTATATCCCAACATTAACTTTGTGGATATTCCCAAAATTTGGGTATAAAAAATACTCACAATATTTACCATTTAAAACAGTTTATAATGATAACTCAATAATGCTGGTTGATGGGTCTATGATTCGCGCGTATAAATTGAATGGTGTCCAGACCAGTATGCAGGATGAAAAAACACGCAGCCAGTTTTTAGATTTACGTACCCAGTTGTTTAATCAAATTCGTGACCCGAATGTTACTTTGCGGTTTTTTACAATTCGTGATTTGGCAAATGAAAAAACAGATTATGAATTCGATGGACCGGTTTTACAAAAAATTTATGATAAATGGCAAGACCAAGGTTTAAAGATTTTTAATAACAATTATTATCTTGTTTTATCTGTATCTGGTCAAAAACCAATTGATAGATTAAATCAATATAGTAATTATATTGAATCTATATTGTCTGCTTATTTACCAACAGTTTTGCAAAATAACAAACCAGAAAATATGGCAAAATTATTCGGCAGAATTTTATCGCCTGTTACAAAACCACAACCTGAAAAATGTGATCAAAGAATTGCAGAATTGGCAACAACCGATGATGTTGAATTTATAAATAATGGATTGGTAAAATATACAAGCGGATCAAAGCAATCTTTTGCTGCAACGGTTTCGTTCAAGGTTTCACCGGACTTTTTAGATGAAGAATTTTTTAATTCTGTTGCAACAATTCAGTGTGAAATGATTTGTATGAATGGATTTAAGATAATGGGCGCAACAGCTGCCGATACTGTTATGCGTCAAAGACTGGCCACAACAGAAAAAAATGAAGACATTGCCGAAGAACAAATATCAGCCGCACAAAGCGCAATGGACGAGAATGTCAGTGGTACACAAAACTTAATAAATTATTATCCTTTGTTTGTTTTGTTTGGTGACACCCCACAAGATGTTCAGACAAATGTTGATGAATTCAAGAAAATAGCGGCTTCTTTTGGAATTTCACCTGTGGTTGAAAATTTTGCATCCAAGGTTTCTTGGTTTTCGCAAATTCCAGGATTTGATGTTTTTCCACGCAGCTTTAAGCTTTTGTCCAGAACAGCAGCTATCAGTATTCCAATGTCCAGTACACCGCGCGGTGTTGAAAATTGTGATTGGGGTCCAGGTCCATTGGTTATATTCCCAACAGCTCAGGGAACACCGTATCAATTTCAATTTCATGTCTCTGACAAACCAGCGGCAGTCGGACATACACTTACTATTGGTCCAACAGGCGGCGGTAAAACAACTTTATTTTCGTTCTTGATAGCGCAATCTCTGCGACACCCAAAATTGAAAGCATTCTTTTTTGATAGAAACAAAGGTGCTGAAATATTCACATTGGCTGTTGGTGGAAAATACGTCACTATGCAAGACAAAGAAAATACAGATGGAATAAATTTCCAGGCACACTTGAATCCTTTAAAAATGGAAGATTCAGTTGCAAATCGTGCTTTTCTGCGTCGTTGGTTTGCAATGATTTCCGGACAAAATGACACACAATCTGATGATGAAATTGCACGCGCAGTATCTGTTAATTTTGATTATTTGTCCGATGAAAATAGACAGTTGAAAAATTTATGGGAAAGTTGTTTCTCATCTGATGGAAAAATGCGCAGTTCACTTAAAAAATGGGTGGATCCGTTGCAATACGGCGGAATATTTAACGAAGACAGTGATACATTGGATTTGAAATCACGCCTTACTACTTTTGATTTTACAGATATCTTACAGGATCAAACACTGGCACCGGCTGTAATTTCATATATTCTGCACAGAATTAATAATACAACCGTCAGTGGTGGAAATCCATCTTTGATTATGATTGATGAAACAGCACCTATGTTGGAAAACAAAATGTTCCGCGATAACTTTGTAGTGGGACTACAAGAAGGAAGAAAAAATCGCCAGGCATACATGGTTGCATTCCAACGCGCAAACGTTTTGGATAAACTGGGTATTGGTGACGTTGTTCGTGGTCAGGCACAGACTGTTTTGTTCTTCCGTAATCCAGCAGCGGATGCAAATGATTATCAATATTGGAATTTGAATCCACTGGAAATGGCGTTTATCCAGGGTAAGGCATATCCTAATTTAAAACGTGCTGTGTTGTTGTCAAGACCGGTCAGTGGCGAATCTGTTATTTTGAATACTGAACTTGGTGGTTTGGGTAATTTGCTTAGACTGTTTGAATCCGGCAGACCATCAGTATTGCTGGCCGAAGATTTATATAAAACATACGGTAATAATTTTGTCGAAGAATACTTGCGCAAACAGGGTGCAACGGATTAAAATACAAAAGTATTAAAACAAATTTTTGATTTAATGAGAAACAAAATAATGTTTTTTGCCACAGTTTGTGGGCTGTTTTCTTTATCTGCTTTTGCGGATGATTGTTTGTCGTATAAACTAAATCCAAATGTCGAAGTCAAATCCCCCAGTTGGTCAAAAGAAGTTGTACAACCATTAAAACCAATGGATTTACTGCACGGTGATGTTGTTGCAACACTGGTTGAAAATTATGAAATAATCGGCGATACAACTTCAATAGAAGATGGTTTCTGTGTCAGTCTTAAATCTGTCCAGGCGACTGTTGGATATAATGATTTTTTGGTAAAAATAGATTCCAGGCATATACCAGATTCATGCGCATACAATGCAGTTTTATCACACGAAGACGAACATATACGCGCATATTTGTCTGTGATTGATGATTATAACGATAAAATAAAAAGTGCAATTTATTCAGCGGCCAACTCTGTAATGCCTGTATTTGTAAGTGACGAATCTGAAATTGATAGTGCTTTGGACATATTAAATAAAAGATTACAAGAACATCCGGATTTGATTTTAATGAATCAAAAAATTCAGGCAGAGCAGGAAATTAGAAATAAACGAGTTGATCAAAACAGCAACAATGACCGTATAAAACAGTGTATTATTGGAGATTAAAAAAATGGAAAACAAACAATATATTGGACAAATAGTAACTGTAAAAATGGACAGACAACTTGGGACTAAGCATCCAAAATGGGGTTATGTTTATGAAACAAATTATGGTTTTATACCAGGCACCATGGCGCCCGATGGCGAAGAATTGGATGCTTATGTTTTGGGGGTTGGTGAACCTTTGGACACTTTTACAGGAAAATGTGTTGCTGTGATTCACAGAACGGATGACGACGATGATAAATTAATAATTGTTCCAGATGGTTTTGAAATAACTGATTCTGAAATAGAAGAAAAAACAGCATACCAGGAAAAATGGTTCAAGCATATTATTATAAGATAAAAACCGCCATTCGGCGGTTTTTTGTTTTGAATTTGGTTGCGGAGTTTGGATTTGAACCAAAGACCTTCAGGTTATGAGCCTGACGAGCTACCGGGCTGCTCTACTCCGCGA
>JAFGMU010000016.1 GCA_016927395.1 Alphaproteobacteria bacterium | reverse complement strand
TTAACAACTGCTTCGCAACCATATTTGATATCGGCCAATGTTGTTGGATTTGTGACGCCTTTGATAGTGTTATTAGAATCAAAAGCAGATGCATAGCATGCAGCCCCACTGCCACCTGCACATGAACGCATAGCACATGATGTAATTGTGTCTTGGCACTTCTGCTTGGTCTTTTTATCAAAAGTTTCAATCAAATCATCAATTTTTGATTTCATAGAATCATTCATGCGTGAAGAATAAGCATCAGAATAAATTGTATCTTTGTTATCTTCATCACGTAATTGTGCGTTTGTTGGCATAGCGCCATTACCGATAAATGTTGCATAACAGAATTTGTTTGCACCAATTGTGTCATAGCAAGCATTTTTCAAGAATCCTGCAATTTCAGTTTTATTTACTGCACCAGAATCAGTTGTATAAGGATTAGTTGTTGAAGATGTAGGATCTGCGATAAATGTATTGCCAGCTGCATCAACCAAAGTATGCAAAGTTCCTTCTTTACATTCATAAGGATTTTTTGCACAAGCTTGCAAAATACATTGATCTGCAACTTTGTAACATGTTGCAACTGCGTTAACGGCTGCCAATGCTGCACCTTCGGAAATCATAACACCCAAACGGCTAGTTGCTGTTGGATTTGCAGCTGTGTTGGTTGAACCAAACAATTCTGTTCTGCCAGCATTTTCGCAACGTGCCAATGTGGATTCGCAGAATATTTTCTGTGTTTGGAATTCTGTATTACTGGTGCAAAGTTCAAAGTCAGATCCACAAACATCGTCCTTTTTTAAACAACCAACATATTTTTTAACACAAGTGCTGGTATCATAACGATTATTTACGTATGCAGCACCAATCATTTGGCCCAATACACTGCCAGCAGTTGGATATACGTATTCGCCAGCAGAATTTTTATTTGAAAAAGCAGTCTGGTTACTTGTTCCAAATAAACTGTTAACACCAGAAGTTTTACACTGCATCAAAGTGCTGGCACACTGTGGCTTTTTACCATAAAACAGAGTGTTGTTTGTACATTCTTCAAAGTTTGGACCACAAACATCCGCGCCTTTCATACATGTTGTGTATGCATCAATACAATCCTTGTCACCCAAAAGAGTTATAGAAGCATTCGTGGAAGACGAAGTGTTACCACTAATTTGCGTTGTCATTGTAGGCATTCTGGACGTAGCGCCAGCAATAACGCTGGGACGTGCAGTTACAGCAAAAACACTGGGAATAACTGTAAAAACAGCTATAAAACCAACCAACTTTTTCAGAAAAATCATTCGACTTCCTCCACTATTCATTGCTTCATTATACCATAAAAAAATAGCTGAATAAACAAAATAATAAAGAATTTATACCGGATAATTCAAAATATCTTTCAATGTTTGCATGTCGTCTGGAAGTCTGGATTTGAAACGCAATGGTAAACCTGTTACAGGGTGTTTTAATTCTAAAATCTCGGCATGTAACATTTGTCCATCGTGTGTTTTTAAAAATTCAAATAATTCTGGGTTTTTCACACTACCAATTCTGCTGGAACCACGTCCATAAACCGGATCACATAATACTGGAAATCCATGTGCTGACAAATGTACCCTGATTTGGTGTGTACGACCAGTTAGCAAAGTGCATCTGATTTGAGAAATTTTATCTTTGTCCCAGATATTCATAACTTCTACGTGGGTTTGGGCTTCTTTGCCACCACGTTTAACCATGGTCATTTTCTGACGGTTTCTGCTGGATCTGGTTATATTACCTGTTATTTCTGCACTTTCCCAATTTGGGACACCCCAAACAAATGCAATATATTTTCTAGTCAAATCGTGCGAAGCAAATGTTTTTACTAATTCGCGAAATGCAGCATCGCTTTTTGCCAGAATAACAACACCACTGGTGTCCATATCCAATCTGTGAACTACACCTGGTCTGACCGTTCCACCCAAAGTTGACAGATGTGTGTGCGCCAAAATATTCTGAACCAGTGTGCCGGTCGAATTTCCAGCAGCCGGGTACATAACAACACCACGTGGTTTATTTACAACAATTATATCATCGTCTTCGTACAAAATATTCAAATCAAAATCTGTTGATGCTGAAACAAAAGTGTCATTATTTGATTTAACTGGAATTTCAACATTGAATTTTTCACCCAATTTTATTTTTTCGGAAAACTTAACAACAATTTGTTCGTTATCAGAAAATTTAGTCACATTAAATTTTTGAATTTCACTGCGTGAAAATTCAGGCAACAGTGTCACCAGGAATTTATCCAATCTTTGACCAATATAATCTTCAGTAACTGTAAAAACTCGATTTTCGTTCGGTATCATTTTCTGTATTCTTCCCAGTTTTTACCCTTGGTACATTTTGAAAGATCGACTTTCAAATCATTATTAAAACTGACGGGGCATTCAAGTATTCCTGTTGTTTTATCTTGGGCTGCATCACGTGATGCATTTCGCCAGGCAAATGAAACTGATTTAGGCGCGTATAAACATGTCAGACGAATACGTCCAGCTGTTTTCCCGTTCGAGCCAATCCAAACTCTGGCAGAATCAGTTTGACCAAAACATGGAAATGAATCCAAAAAATACAATTCTAATCCATTATCAATCAATTTTCTGTCACCTGAAAATTCTACATCAAACTGTGACAGATATAATCCTGTAACACCTTCCCAATCTGTACTGGTTGAAAATATACTGGGTCTTATTACTGGTTCTGGGTCAGCAGCATTTGCAACAAATGTTAAAAAACACAAAAGAATCGTATAACCAAAAATTTTCATGATTTACACCTTTTATTGTTTTGTTAATTCAACGTTAATTTTTTTTACATCGCCAACCGCTACGGCCAAGATATGTGAAAATTTAGAAGAGTCACCAGGTTCCAAAAGTGTTGCAGATGCAAAAAACTTTTGACGGTCAATAACGTTACCTTTGTCGTCCAAAGATAAAATCATAAGATCTGGTACCCCATATATATTTTTAGAACGATTTTTTACCAATCCGTTAACAACAATGTGTTCAGATCCATCCTCGGCAATTATTTTATCAACATTTAATATCTGGGCAATCAAAGGATTTTTTTTGATTTCATCAGAATTGTGTTTTGTTATGACCACGAATGTAAAAATACATGCGGATAACAAAGCACAAACTGCAGCAATAAAAACCAAAAATGAATTTTTGCGTTTTGGTACAGGAACATTCCATACGTGACCACAAACCGCACATTGAACAGGACATGTTGGTACAGATCCCAATGTATATTCTGTTTTACAAAAGTCGCATATTGTTTTCATGCTTCAAGTTATACCATATATTAATTCAAATTCAACTGAGTATATTTTAATTTTACCTGTTTTTGGATTTCTGATATGGCATTCATGAAATCAGATGCCGTAGCGTTTTTGTTAGAAACAACAGAATTAAATATTTGACCAGATTTTGTATTTGCATCATATTCTTTTTTCACAACCAAAGATGCCATTCTGCTAAGTTCCCCAAAAGAAGCATCGGATAAATGAGCAACTTTGTCAGATACATTCCAGAAGTAATTTGAATTTGATGAATCTTCAATTTTGTTTTTTATTACCAGTTTTGGTGTTATCGAGCCATCAAACCCAACAGTTACAAACATAGCTGTAACGTGCCCTGCAACCATATCTATTGTTTGATTTATTTTCAAAAGTGTTGCCTGGCTGCTGCTGGAAGTTGATACAGACAAACCAGAAAGGTTTAGGTTATTAGTCCATAAATCATTAGTTGTAAAGTTTGAAAGCTTTGCGGTATCAGCCAAACTGAATGTTCCCGATATTTCCATACTTCTGGAATCAGAAGAAAGCGTACCTGCGATCACAGCATCAGATGCATTAAAAGATTTATCAATAGTGGTTCTGTTTTGGAAAATTAAACTGTCTGATACCAGTTTTTGTGTTTTTAAAAACTCTTCTATTTGCGCAGTATCTGCATCGACAAATTTTGCACTTACTATGTTATGACCAGCCAGATTTAGATTTGAAAGCATAGTTGCATCAGAATCATTTTCCGAAGGAAGACGCCATAAATATTTTTCATCTTCGGGTACAGTTTTTGTTGTTCCAACAATTCCATCCAGACCACCGATTCCAAAATCAACAGCGTCACCGTGCCATGTTCCAAATGCACCAAATGTTTTATTTTTTTCAACAAAACCCAGTTTACCATCACCCAGATTCATAATTTCACGCGTGCGCAAAGGTGAAATTTCTTTATTATTTAAAACAATAACCCCTTGTAATATTGCATGCTCTATATCATCGTTTGATTTCAAAATTCTTATTTGGAAATCGTTACCATATTTTTTTAGTGTTTCAACAGATACACCATATTCTTCCAAGTCTTGGATTTGTACACGGGTTATGCTTTTTCCAATTGTTTTCATCAGATTGCGCTTGTTAACATCCATGTATTTTTCTAATGCAGATTGGATTGTTTCCATATCCCTTGCAACGGCTATGTTTTGGGCCCGGTCAATTCTGGATTTTTGAAAATTTACAATAAACGGTAAAATTACAGCCACCAATGCCAAGGTCAGCAAAAGTTCTATCATCATACCGCCGTCTTGCGGATTTTTTATTTTGTTAAAAATGGTTTTATTTTTATTCATTTTTTAATTTGATTCTTTCCAATCTGCTTGCATTAATTTACTAAAATCAGAAACTGCAGGCATAGTAGGCATTTTTGAGCGTGATAATTCCAATTCGGAAAATTTAGGTGGTGTTGTAGACGGAAAGTACCAACTTCCTATTTTAATTGGTGACACAGTTGACATCAATAACTCACCAGATACAGTCAATCCAAAGTTGTTATAAAAATGCATTTCATTAGAATAAACAAACGATGTAAATATCGAGTGCGCAATTATGCCTGAAAAGCCACTGATTGTTTTTGATGAATCAGATTTTATAACCAAATTCTTACCAATGTTTATAGAATTGCTGACTGTTGCACGGTCAGTAATTACAGAACCGTTTGTTGAAAAACCACTGTCATTTAATTTTTTTGCAGAAATGTTTCTGAAACCTATTACATCACCACTTACACGCATAGATCCAATTTTTACATTATTACCATCAATATTTGCGCCACGCGAAAAATACACCGAAGAAGTAGCAACATCCTTGGCGTCCAAGAAAGCAGCTGAAAAATCTTTTACTTTTCCTGATTCTCCTGCGATTGTTCCAATGTTGTAAATGTCAAATTCACCCATGTTCAAATCGCGTTGCATTATATTAAAACCATCACTGCCATTTGTTCCCCTGTGCAGATATTTTGATATATCATCACCCCTGAAATTGTACCGTACGCGATATATTAAATCGCCGGGCTGAAAATCAGGTGCGGAAACCGCCCATGAATCACCATACGCAACACCATTATCATCAACACTGGCTGCATTTGTTCCGATTTCTTTTGCAATTTTAACAGTTTGCAGTTTATCTTGTTTAATATCAAATGCCAAATAAACATCGGTTGCAATTGCACCACGAACCAAATATTTATCTATAAATCCAGCATGTGCCCAATCGGTTATTTGTTTTAAATCGTCATCATTCATTTTTATTTGTGCAACATCGGGCCATTTATCTTGGTTTACACGTATAAAATTTAAAACAGAATCACGTGTTTTAACAATCTGTTTGGCGGCCGATATATTACGAATTTGGGTTGATGTTTCTTCAATTTGACCATAAAGAAAAGGTGTCAGTATGGCAACAATTGACATAACTAACAACACTTCCAACAAACTAGAACCCTGCTGGTTATATAATTCTGAAAAAAGTTCTTTTTTATTCGCAGTCACTTCTTCCATCCATAAGGCATTTTTTTATATCAATTCTTTTTTCCAAGCGCTGCCAAAAAACATATTGGCAAATTATGTTTTGTGATACCGATTTCGAGTTATAGTTACCACCCAGACTATTTATTATCGATTTACAATCAATAGTACTTGCACCATCTTCTGATGGTTTTGATAATATTTTAAAACCGTCATTGTTTATATTATCCAATAACACATCTGGCAAAATTGATGTGCCAGCAGGTCGTATATCCAAAATAACAGCACCAGTATCGCCATTTGCCAAAGCATATGATGTTTGGTCACGTAAAGTTATATTTGACGCATACATATCACCAACTTCCATTCCGCTTTGTGTACTGTATTCCAAAGAATCAGGATTAACAAAAACGTCCTGGCCCCTGGATGCGTTTATAAACGAAGATATTTCCAAACGTTCAACTGTGAAATTTATCTTGTCGGAAATCAGGTTACCTTTTACATTCCAGTTGGCAGGTCCGGTAAAACTGGTTCTGCCGGCTGTCATAGAAAAATCATAAACAGATGCAGAATCAGATGTAAAGTTTCCTGTATCACCAAAATTTGAAATTGTTTTTGCTGAAATAGCACCTAAATTTAAAACACCGCGTGTCAAAGATAGGGCCGCTTCACCTTGGTTGCTTTGAAATACGGATTTTACAGTTGTTAAATTTTCTATATTGCTGCGAATTTTTCTGCCACTTTCTATTCCAGACAAAGACAAAGAATCAGTTTGAACAGATTCAAATTCACCGTTTCTTCCCAATAATGATTTTGCATTTTCTATTCCAAATCCACCCATATCCAAATCAGATAAAAAACCATTTTGGTCACCGTTCTTTTCTTTTCGATTTACAATATCTGAAAAAACTTCATCCAAGGGGATTATTACATAAATATTTCCATCTTTTTCCGATGCATAAAAACCAATTCTTTTTACAAGTTCTGCATTTTGTATCCTGGATAATTCACCACCAGTTAGCTCTATGTATGCAGATACCGAATCTTGACCTTTGTCAATTATCAAAGATATATTTTGTTTGAAGTTGGTTTTTGGAATAAATCCAAGTGGTAAACCATATGGTTCCAAAGTATCAGAAAAACTGTCACCAGACAGATTGGTAATACCATATTTTACAGAATCCATATTTTCACGCAGGTAAATTCGAGCAGCAGTTTGCGCAGTTTCAATCTGGCTGGACACAGCATACATTTGCGAATCTTTATCACGTATCAATAATTTTTGCGTAAAAAAGGGTATAAACGCAATGACCAGAGTCAAAGCCAGCAAGGCTTGTAATAAAAAATTTCCGCTCTGCCTTTGCACAAACATCCTCCTGTTGCAGAAATAAAAGCAGAGAGTTGTTTTTAAACACCCTCCTACAGGGCAAAGCATAGCAATTGAAAAAAAATATTGCAATCGTTTTCCAGATGATTTATTATTCCCACGTTGTTAGATTGATAGTAAGTTGTTGCTATCCGAATTTACCTCCAATTAAAGATAAAATATGCAAAATAAAAAAAATCAAATGTCAGTTGGGCTGATGATTCAGCGCTGTCATAAGTTGCGTCAAAAACGTAAGCAGTACATAGATCAGGCGCGTGGCGTATCTGATGAAATCGAACGCGAACGCTTGTTGCAAATGGCCGAACATTATGGCCGTATTGTGTCAAATGAACAGGAAAAAATAGACTCTTCGCGTGATCCAAAAGAAAAAGTTCCTGTAATAGAAGAAGAAAATTCTGAATCCGGCGATGACGACGAAAACTCTTTCCCAGATTTTATTACCAACTTGAAATAAATTTCTGAACTTTAATTCTTGAAATCTGATGCGTTTTTGCTATGCTCTTCCAAAAGGAAGTTTTTATATGGATAGCAATTACACAGTTCTGGCGCGCAAGTATCGTAGCCAAGATTTTGAATCACTTATTGGTCAAGATGTTTTAGTTAAAACTCTAACTACGGCGATTAACACTTCGCGTATTGCACATGCCTATATTTTTACAGGAATCAGGGGGACTGGTAAAACCAGTACTGCCAGAATTTTGGCCAAGGCTTTGAACTGTTTATCATCTGATAGGGCAACCGCGAAACCATGTGGGGTATGTGAAAATTGCAAATCAATCGCAGCAGGTCAGCATATTGACGTTTTGGAAATTGACGCCGCATCACATACTGGTGTTGATAATATGCGCGATATTTTGGATGCTGCTCAGTATCGTCCAACTAATGGTAGATACAAAGTTTATATAATTGACGAAGTTCATATGTTATCAACCAGTGCTTTTAATGCACTGTTAAAAACTTTGGAAGAACCACCAGAACACGTAATTTTTATTTTAGCAACAACCGAAATCAGAAAGGTTCCAGTTACAATTTTATCGCGTTGCCAGCGATTTGATTTGGCACGTGTTCCGGTTGAAATATTAAAAAAACATTTTGCATGGATTGCAAGTAACGAAAAAATAGAATTATCAGATTCTGCAAACGAATTATTGGCGCGTGCAGCGGACGGTTCTGTTCGTGACGGTTTATCATTATTAGACCAAGCAATCGCACAAACCGGCGGAAACGTTTCTGAAACTGCTGTGTTGGATATGCTGAAACGTGCAGACAGATCAATTGTTGTAGATTTTATGAAAATAATATTATCAGGTGATGTTTCAGCCGCATTGGAAAAAGTTGATGATATTTATAACAATGGTGCAGATTTATCAATGTTGCTGACCGATATGATGGAATGGACGCACTGGGCAACCAGAATGCACCCTTCGCTACGTGCAGGTGGTACAGCCAGTGCACCATATACTGCAGATCAGCGTGAAATAATAAAAGAAATTAATGAAAAAACATCTTTAAACACATTATCCAGAATTTGGCAGGTAATGGTTGCATCTGTTCCTGAAATGCAGGCAGCTGGAAATCAAAAACAATGCTTTGATATGTTGATTATCAGAATGATGCATGTTGCAGATATACCATCTGTTCCAGAATTATTAAAACAGGAATCTGAAAAAAGTTCAAATTCTAAAAATATCAGGGAAATTTTGAACAACAGAAAAACTGATGAACCAAAAAAATCAGAACCCGCACCAGAAAGAATTTTAATAAATTGTGCAAATGATTTGGCAAGTGTTTTACAAGATTCTAAGGATATTTTATTGTTTTCATATTACACCAGCAATATTGAAATATCGGAATTTGAATCTGGAAAAATTAAATATTTTGATAGAAAGGGTGATGCAGATTTTGCACAGAAACTTTCTAATTGGTTGATGGATAAAACAGGTATCAGATGGGTTATGGAACGCGTAGTTGAATCTGAAAACAAACAAACAGTGACAGAACAAAAGCGTGAAGAATTAGAATCTGATCCAATGATTGCAAGTGCTATGTCATTGTTTGGCGATGCAGAAATCATAGGGGTTTCAAAATGAAGTATGAATCCGGGCGTTCTTTGATTGAAACGTTAGGTGTTTTGGCAATTGCGGGTATTTTAACTGCTGGAACAATTGCAACTTATAACACAATTCGTAATCGTCAGAACAGAACTATTGCCGTATCCCAACTGGAAATGATTGCAAAGAACACCAGATTATTAATGGCTATGAAGGGCGATTATACAGGTGTGTCAGTTGATTATTTAATAAAATCTGGCGCTTTGAAAAATGACCGTGCACCGCTGGGTTCGTCCGAATGGTCTGTTACCGCCAGTGTTGATGGAAAAGAGTTTCTTATAAATTTGGTCGGATTATCACAATCGGATTGTCAGTATTTTACAACTGTAAATTTGGGTTGGGCCAATGGTGTAACAGTTAACGGTTATGGAACAAATCCAGAAAATTATTGTTTATCAACTGGTAATAACAAAGTTTCATTTGTAGTTCAATAAATAATAAATGAATTTAAAAAAATTATTTTTACTGATCTCGTTACCATGGATGCTGTTTTCATGCGTCCAGTATAATACTCCTGCACGTGATACTTGGGGGATGTACTTACGTGGTGCCAGTTTTGGTGATATGACGGCTGAATCAAAAATTGCAAAAAAACCAATTTATCTGGGGGCAGGTGGACAACTGATAACTTATGATTCAAATTCTGTAAAAATGGAATACGGTGATAAGGAACAAAATGAATCTGTCGTTGTTTTGGATTATATGGAAAAAATGGAAGATGAATTGTATGACTCATTGCGTAAACCTGGAATTTCAGTTCAACGTGCAGGAACAGATATTGTTGTGATTTTGGTTCGTGATGCATTGATGCAATTAGAAGCACCAGAGTTTTCAGATATAGGTATTGATACATTGGACATAATTTCAAAAATATTAAATAAGTATAATTCAACATTTATAGAAATTGCTGGATATACAGATTCAATGCGCAATAAAAATGCTGCGCGTGCACTTTCTTTGGATATGGCAAAGCGGACAGCAATATTTTTTGCCCAACATGATATAAATACAACCAGAATGTTTATTGTTGGTCGCGGATCAGCACGTCCAATTGCTGCCCAGGACGATATCGGCAGACTGACAAATCGTCGTGTTGAAATACGAATTTCCCCGGTTAGATAGGTTTTTTTTCATACTAACATATTTCTTTCAATTTGAAATTTTTGTTGCTATAATTTTTTCGCACATTAAAAAAGGAAGTGAAATGGTTACCAAAAAAGAAAATATGCCGGTAAATGCCAGCGTGAAAAAATACACAAAAATTGGAATGATTGCTGGTGCGGTTGTTGCAATTGCTGTGTTGGGCGTTTGGGGATTATCAGCTTTGCGCACAAATATGTCTGTTGAAAAAGCTTTATCCGAAGTTACAGCTGATGCCGTAACCGGTGCAGATTTACGCATCGCAGTTGTTCGTATGGACGCAATCCAGACAGAGGCAAAAGTTCTGAAAAACTTGCGTGCACAAAAAGATTCTTATGAATCAAAGTTGCGCGATGAACTGACAAAAGAACAGAAATCTTTGGAAAACGAAAAGAAAGAAATCGAAAAATCCCAGGATGTTTTGTCCCGTGATGCATTACAACGCCGTGTTGCAGATTATCAAAACCGTGTTGCAAAATTGCAACGTTCATTAAGTGAACGCGCACAAAGCATCGATGCTTCTTTCCAAAATGCATTGAATAATATCCAAGCAAAAGATTTAGATCCAATTATCGAAGGTATAATTGCAAAAAAGAAATTATCCCTTGTTATCGATGGACGTTTTGCCCGTGTTGGCGGAAATGTTTCAAATCTGGATATTACAGATGATGTAATCAAAGCATTGGATAAAAAAGTATCCAATGTTAAGATGGAAAAACCAAAAGGTTTTTAAGTAAATAAATTTAATAAAAACGCCCCATTGGGGCGTTTTTATTTTTAGTATAAAAGATATTAAATATAATAAACATATAATTATAATATAATAATATTGGTAACTTTATAACTTTATGAAGAATGTGTAATCATAAAAAACAACCGGTAAAATTACCGGTTGTTTGATTGTTGATAATTATACTGCTGCTTGTTATTTCCGCCTTCTTCCAGAGTATTTATGGCACCACTGATATAGCCAAGACATCCAGAAATACTAGAAACATTAAGATTTGATTTATCTCTGCACTTACCAGCCTCAGAACCATCTTTCATAAGTTCACTGCTCATATAATTCAAGGCTTTTGAATCTTTAACCATTTGTTCTTTCAATTCGTTACTGTAATTTTTAGAATCAACAGCGGAACGCATTTTTGCATAGTTTTGACGCAAACAATATACTGTATCAGTTCTGTTTTTACCTGTGCAATCGTCGCCCATACTAACCTTGGAATTTGAAGCATAACCCGATTCAGATGATGCGCCACTGGCTTCCATTTTATTAGTCAGGATTGCTTTTTCCAATTGTGTTTTGAAACGCTTGATTGTTGTTTCCAAATAATCATATTGTTTCTTCATTTGTTGCGTCATGATAGTTGTCTTTAACGCAATAATATCTTTCATGTTTTGTCTGTCAGCAGTATCTGTTGCAGTTGGATTTTTATCCAAACCAATGTTGTAAACGTGTGTGCTGCATATTGCAATCAGTGGATTGATGTACATATTATCATCAATATCACATCCATCTTTTGAACCTTTAATCCCCATATCATCAGTGCCATCTAATTTGCCTTTATCAATACAGATTTCCCCAGGCAGCTTTTTTAGACTGGTTAGTTGTTGTAAATTATGCATATCGTTTGAAATATCTTCGCTATCATGACAATATTTAGTAAATTCTGTGTTTGTTCCCAAAATACTAGGTGCGTCTTGGTCAATTATACGTTGCAAAACTTCTATATCAATTGTTGCCTGCTTTTTACGATTGCGGAATAGTTTTGAATTATCTAATGCATCTGATGCACAACCAACCTGGATTTTTGCATTATCGCTACCTTCATCTGGGTACAACCAATTTTGTTGAACTTCATCCTGACTGGTTAGCATTTTTAATAACTGACAACCACCATCGTTCAGCGGGATAATATCGCCAACTTTACATGGTTGACTGCCAATAACATTATTTACGGTTACTGATTTATAATCGCTTGAATTTTCACTTACAGGTTGGCAATTTTTGGTCGTATAACGCATGTCAGCGCCATTTTTGCACAAATATTTTCCCCATACGTTACAGCTGCCGTTTAACATCATGTAAATATCGGTTATGTCCACGCCCAGGCTTTGCGCCATAATCAGCGCATCATAAACGTTATCCAAAGTGTTTTCGTATGGTTCGAAAAATTCCCCAGCCTTTTGTTTGAACGCAGCAACGCGTCTTGGCCCAGTGCAGTTATTTCCAAATGAATCACAGCCTGCATAATCAAATGTGTTCTGCATTGTTTTTTTCAAAGCAACCAAAGAATCATTTGCACTTTCAAGCTGGGACATAATTTGCCCCGATACCTGTTCGCGTGCCAAAACCTCTGCAGATACACCGTTGTTTGCAGCCTGGGTAATATTATTTGATTGTGTGGCAGCAGCCTGTGCAGCTGCAGCATCTGCTGCCTGTTGTGCAGCCAATTGTTTTTGTTCATCCAATGCAGCTTGGACAGTTGCAGCGGTTTGATTGTTTTGTTCTGAAATTTGATTTTGCAATTGCTGCATCTGACTTTGCATTTGTTGCATTTGCTGGGCAGATTGTTGTGATGCCTGTTCTGCAGCCTCTCTTGCTGCTGCTGCATTTGCCTCGGATGCTTTTGCAGTTGTATTGGAAACAATTTGTGCCGAAATGTATTGAATTAAATCATCACCGTATTTTTTACAAGTATCGTTAGATAAAACACAACCCTGGACGATTGGGACAGCTGTGTCCATGCTGGTACAACCGGAACACTTTGGTGTCGCACAACGTAAAATTAAAGCATTACAATTTCCGAAATCAGCAGTTGGCATATTTGACCTGCTGTTCATCATTTGATTCCAGTTATTATTGTTTATCGCACCCATACCGCCACTATATGCAGTCAGGCTGTCACCGACTGTGCCAGACACCGGCGCATCAGCAAACAAAGCGTGCGGCACAATACATAAAATCAATGCAAAAAAACGCGTTAAGGATTTCATATTCTCTCTTTTATTAATTCTAGCATAAAAGAAAGAAATATTAAAGACAAAAATTGCTAAAATTCTTACAGGTCTTCGCGAGTTTCCATAATTGCGGTAAAGGTTGCTTCGGATACTTTTTTACCACCAACCATTCCGATACCATGGAATTTATACAAACGCATTTTCGACATAATAAGTTCAATATGTAACTCTAGAACATCACCGGGTTTTACCATGTGATAGAATTTGATTTTTTCCATCGTTGTAAAATATCCCAAATTTCTACCACCATTTGAACCCATTTTGTTAAATGCAATAAAACATGCTGTTTGTGCCATTGCTTCAATTTGTAATACACCAGGCATGATTGGATCGCCCGGAAAGTGTCCAGAACACCAGAATTCATCAGAACGAACATGATGAATACCAACACCACTTATTTCGTCAAATTCACGAATTTCATCAATCAGGCGCATATCACCGCGATGTGGAATAATTTCTTCGATACCTTTTGCGTCTATCATATTTTATATCCTTGTTTTTTTAATTAGTATTTTTTACAAAACAAACTACAAACAAACTATTTAGCAGATTTTATCTGATTTTTTACCCATGCATGCATGCGCATGAATTCCATTCCTGGTACTGCTGGATATCCAAGATGTCTTTCGCCGACAGCAATATTACGGAATACACCACTGTTTGCACCAACCTCGGCATCATCGCCAATTTTAACACCATTTGCAACCCCAACATGACCACCTAATAACACGCGGTCGCCAATAACAACACCGCCTGCCAACCCAACACCACTGGCCAAAAAGCATTCGGCCCCAACTATAACACCATGTGCAATTTGGCATAAATTATCAATTTTGGTACCATCACCAATTTTTGTATCTGTCATCGCACCACGATCAATACATGAATTACTACCAACAGATACACGGTTTCCAATAACCACGCGACCAACGTGGGGAATAAAAACATTTTTTCCATCTTGGCGTGTATATCCAAAACCATCTTTTCCGATAACTGCATTTGGATAAATCACACAATCTTCACCAATTGTTGCATTTTCAATATGTGCACCACTGTGAACAATTGTTCCACGACCCAGAGTTACATTTTTACCAATAAATGCATTTGGATATATTTTTACTTCTGGTTCAATAACAACGCCACTGTCAATGCTTGCAAACTGACCAATATAAACACTACGTTTTTTTCTGAAAAATACACCACGTTCAATATGTGCAGCCCAATGTATCCCATATTTTGGTTTTTCGCGATATACTTCGCCCAATATTTTTACAATGTTTCCACGTGGGCTGTCTGTAATCAAAAGTGTTGCACCATGGGGCGCATTTTTAACTTGTTCAGGTTGTAATAAAATAACACTTGCACGTGTTTTTTCCAAAACAGTAATAGGTAAGATTTTGAAAGCTGCACTATTTTTTTCGGTTGAATAAAAAGCCAATTGTCCACTTTTTGCATCTGCAATCGGTGCAACGCCGCGTACAATTGTTTTTGGGTCGCCGCGTAATTCCAAACCAAATTTGGTTGCCAAATCACCAGCGGTCGTTTTTATGCCACGTGGCACAAATAAAGATTTTATAATTTTTAACATAGCGGGATTATAACTCAAAAAAATCAAAGGTCAAAGTCTAAATACTATGGACACAGACTCAGCTGATTCAAAACATTCTTAACATCATTGTTAACCGAAACAGTAATTTCGCGTTTTAAACCATCTGTGTACTTATAATTGAATTTTGAATTTGCAAATTCTGGAACAGCTTTATAAGCTTCCTGGAATGGTGCGAGCATTGCATTAAACCATTGTCTGCCACGGCAAAGACATCCGTTTCTGACATCGGCAGCAACAGCAGCCGTTGCCGTATTTGTATATTTTTCGTCCAGGTCGGCGTCACTCATCATCAGGCATCTGTTTCCGATACCATAAAAGTTTGCATCGTCAGACAAGAATTTATAAATAAGGCCATCGCTGGCACCAGCATTCTTTAGTTCATAAGTCATTCCGTCCGTACAGCAAGCCTGGGCGGATTGCATCAACATCTTGTATCTGTCCAATAAAGGTGCTGCTGCTGGATCATTTGCTGTTATTTGATTATCATTTTGTGCAGCAGAAATAAATTTATTCATCAATTCTGCCCGAATCGTAGAGCTGCGTGGAGAAACAGTTTCATGAACCATTGGTTTTCTGCGCCATATTTCGCATTCTGTATCAGTTTCAAATGGACAACCATCCGATTCTGGTTCTTCAAAAACAGCCCTGACAACATTAGATAAATCTTGTTCTGGTTCTGATGCCCACATATTCAATTGTGGACGAAGTGGTATTAATAATTCTTCGATTTTATCATTTATGTTTGATATTGATTGTTTCATACCTTCGACTTCGGCATTGTCAATATTTACTCCGCAGCTGATTTCATACATACCATCGCCAACTTGTCTTCCATTAATAGTTACATCACTGTTTGTATTATTGTTTTCAGGTTTTTTTGAACAATCTGGGATTTGTGGACCATATTCATTTGCAAAATCTGGACCAAATACAGGCGCAGGGCCAGGCATTGGACCATAAATCGGTGCCCAGTCACGAAAATCTTTTTCTTTGTAATTTGAAATAGAATCATCCCAAATTGGTACACCATCACGCCAATCCACGGTTTTATCAAATCCCATATAACTTGGCTGTGAATTGCCGTCCCACAAAGGTTTTTGCTGTATAATTTGATTTTCTGGCAGTGGTGCAGGTTTGCGCATTTTCGTAGACATAACAGGACCCGAATAACATCCGTCGCCTGTGCAGTCGGATGCATTAGCAGAAAATACACCAATCAGACAAAATAATGTCGAAAAAATAAAAATTTTAGATTTCATACCGCAAATTATACCATAAAAATCGCGTATAAAAAATACAAAAATAAAAGCACAGTTTTTATTGTTGAGTTATATGGATAATATTTCTATAATCTTATTGTTAATATAGAACAAAAAAGGAATGCTCTATGAAAAAAATATCAATCTTGGCGATTTTTGCGACTTTGGCATTGCCAGCTTTTGCGGAAGATACTGTCAAAACAACAGAAACAAAAGATGTTTCTGAAAAAACAGAATCATCAAAAACAAATGTTAGTGATGTTGCTGTCAAAGACGAAGATGTATCAGAAGTCAAATCTGATAAAAAATCGTATTCCAAAACAAAATTCCCACGCGGGCTGCAGTTTGGTTTGGGTGCATCAGTAACCAGCGGAGTCAATGGATTTGTCGGATATGCGAACAAAAACTTCGATTCGTTCTGGTGGAAAAGAATTGGTGGACGTTTTGATTTTGGAACTACATCACCTATTCAATCTAGTATAAATTCTGCGATTGATTCACAAATGGAAGATGGTGTTGATATTGGTGATGGTTTGACAATTACAGATGGAAATATAGCAGCACAGCATTTTGGTGCTTTGGTCGATTTTTATCCATTTGGTGATACATGGTTCTTGGGCGGGTGGCGCTTGACTGGTGGTTATATGTTCGGAAAATTGGATGTTTCTGCAAAACTTACCGGTACAGTCAATGGTTTGCCTTCTGATCCTATGGAATTTGAACTGAATGGTGAACAGTATCGTTACCAAGGTAATACAATGAATGGTTCTGCAAATGTGAATTGGAATTATTCTGGTCCATATTTAGGAACTGGTTTTGATTTAGGTTTAATATGGGGAATTAAAATATATATGGATGCTGGTGTAGTATTTACCAGTAAAACCGCTCAAGCCAATCTGAATGTGCCAATTACCGGGCTGGAATACTGGAATGGTACATCTTGGGTATTAGCAACAGTCGATTCGACAGGTTTTGAACAAGATAAGGCCCAAGCGTTGAAAGAAGCAAACGATGAATTGGGAAAAATACAAATATTTCCGATTGTAAAGCTTGGATTTATGTATCGTTTCTAATAAAAAAAACCGCCGAAATCCGGCGGTTTTTTAAATTATTCAATTAATCTTAATATTTTTTTAAATTTCTGCTTGACTTTTTTTTGGAATGCGCGCATACTATGCGGGCTTTCAAGTTGAGAAATTAACTCAACCCCTGAAATTCTGCGGTTTTCGGGATGACCAATCAGAATCGGGTCTTCCTAAAATTTGCAAACATTGTTAATAAAAGCAGCTCATCAAAATGTGATGTGTTTTTGCATACTTTGCAAAATCATAGTCACTTTCAAGAAGGGATATGCAGACAGTTGAATTTGGAAAAAATCCAAACTTTGACAAAAGTCATTGTGCATATCCTAGACAGGTAGTAGGTTTACATAGATTTAATTTTATCGTAGAACCTCGTTAAAATACTTGTCTTGCGAATATATATGTAAAGACGAACTGACATTATTGTCAGCTTTGTTCTTTGTGCACAGGACATCAAGTCTTCAATGTTTTTTAAAAACTTGAGAGTTTGATCCTGGCTCAGAACGAACGCTGGCGGCAGGTCTTAGGCATGCAAGTCGAACGGGTGTAGCAATACATCAGTGGCGCACGAGTGAGTAACGCGTGGGAAGCTACCCATCACTGGGGAATAACGTTTGGAAACGAACGCTAATACCGCATACGCCCGAAAGGGGAAAGATTTATCGGTGATGGATGTGCCCGCGTTGGATTAGCTTGTTGGTGGGGTAACGGCCTACCAAGGCGATGATCCATAGCTGGTCTGAGAGGACGATCAGCCACGCTGGGACTGAGACACGGCCCAGACTCCTACGGGAGGCAGCAGCTAAGAATATTGGACAATGGGGGAAACCCTGATCCAGCCATGCCGCGTGAATGAAGAAGGCCTTCGGGTTGTAAAGTTCTTTTAGTAGTGAAGATGATGACAGTAGCTACAGAAAAAGCACCGGCTAACTTCGTGCCAGCAGCCGCGGTAATACGAAGGGTGCAAGCGTTGTTCGGATTTACTGGGCGTAAAGCGTCCGTAGGTGGTTTGTTAAGTCAGGGGTGAAATCCCAGGGCCCAACCCTGGAACTGCCTTTGATACTGGCAAACTGGAGCGTGATAGAGGAAGATGGAATATCTGGTGTAGGGGTGAAATCCGTAGATATCAGATGGAACACCAATGGCGAAGGCAGTCTTCTGGATCATTGCTGACACTGAGGGACGAAAGCGTGGGTAGCAAACAGAATTAGATACTCTGGTAGTCCACGCCCTAAACGATGCATGCTTGTTGTTAGGCTCCTTCGGGGGTTTAGTGACGAAGCTAACGCGTTAAGCATGCCGCCTGGGGAGTACGATCGCAAGATTAAAACTTAAAGGAATTGACGGGGACCCGCACAAGCGGTGGAGTATGTTGTTTAATTCGATGCTACGCGAGAAACCTTACCGACCCTTGACATCGTGATCGCGATTTCCAGAGATGGATTTCTTCAATTCGGTTGGATCACAGACAGATGCTGCATGGCTGTCGTCAGCTCGTGTCGTGAGATGTTAGGTTAAGTCCTGCAACGAGCGCAACCCACGCCCTATGTTACCAGCGGATAATGCCGGGGACTCTTAGGGGACTGCCCG
>JAFGMU010000015.1 GCA_016927395.1 Alphaproteobacteria bacterium | reverse complement strand
TGTTCTTATTAAACATTATTATAATAATATAAAAAGTGTTTCTTTTGAATTCAATTCTATGGAAGATGTTTTGAATTCAATAATGCTTGATAGATATTCAACAACAAATCCAAAACCATGTTTTTATAATATTTCTGAAAAACAATCTGGTATAAAAATACAAGATAATGAAACAGTGGTTAGTAATGGAAGTTTGGGAATTTTTTCGCTAATTGGGGGCTGTCGGATAAAAGATATAGAAATAAAACCAAGTTTATATAAAACTATTACTTTGGTAAGTGATTTTTCTAACTCATATAATAGTATTATTTTATCCAAAGATTTTAATTCAATAACAGAATTTATACCAAATCGTGCCTTTGTTTATCAAATGGAAGACATTATGTTTGATGGTGGTTTACATACTGGATTTTTTTATCCAAAAGCGGGCTCTTCGTCATTTATTGATACAAACAGTGATTTTGAATATGCAAATTCTGAATCAATAAGACTAAGAAATTTTTTCGCATGTAATTTACGTGCAGTTAAATCTGTTAGATAATTTGGGATTATAAAAAAATTGAAAATAACAAATAAAAAAATTGCTGCAAAAAAATCTTCGGTCGCTTGGCTGCAACGTCAGGCAAGTGATCCATACGTTGCACGTGCAAACAAAGATGGATATCGCGCACGTGCAGCATATAAACTGATAGAAATAAATGAAAAATTTAATTTTTTACGCAATGGTCAAGTTGTTGTTGATTTAGGTGCAGCGCCTGGTTCCTGGTCGCAATATATTGCACGCGAATTTCCACGTTCAAAAATTTTTGCTATGGATTTATTGGAAATAAAACCAATCCCAAATGTCGAATTTTATCAGGGTGATTTTACAACCGATGAAGCGTTAAAATGGTTGGAAGAAAAATTAAATATACAGGAACAAAATGCCGCAGAATATGGTAATACTGATGTTGTTGTTTCTGATATGGCACCAAATACAACTGGTCATCAAAAAACTGATCATTTACGTCAGATGGTTTTACTGGAATATGCTTGGGATTTTGCAAAACGCGCATTGAAACCTGGTGGAACATTTGTTGCAAAATCTTTTACTGGTGGAACAACAAATGAATTGTTAAAAGAAATTAAACAGCATTTTGAAAGTGTTCATCATATAAAACCACCTGCATCCCGCAAGGATAGCGTTGAAATGTTTATTGTCGCATTGGGATATAAAAGTTAAATTAATTTTTGATTGTGCAGCAGGGCTGGTTTCTTAATTTTTTAATTTCCTTAATAAATAATATTCCAATTACAGAAAGTATCATTATTGCCACACCACAAAACAAGTAACCCAGCCTGTATCCGTCCAGTACAGAACCAATAGTAACAATACCATAAAATATCATTATTGAAAGTTCACCCAGCATATCCAAAAGTGACAACACCATAGATCTGCGACTTGATGGGACAGCGTTTTGTATTTTTACTGTCAAAGATATTTTGATAATTGCATAGAAAAAATATACAAAAAATAAAATAGGCCATATAGTTTTTACGTCTGAAAAAGCAGTAAGAGCAAACAAACCACCCATTATAAATATAATAATGGAAATAAATTTTATAGAAAGTTTTGTAAAAAATTTTGCAGTCAATCCACCAATAGTTTCAGCAATATTTGCAATTGCAAATAAACCACCAATAAAAGTAAGTGGAACACCGATTTCTGTTCCTAATAAACCTATGTAATCATCCAGCTCAGCAATGGCGCCAACGCATGAAAGTATGAACATTATTAAAAAACAATATTTTATTTTTTTAATTACTTGTGCCCCAATTTTTATATTTTTTAATATACTTTCTTTTTCTGTTTTTAAGAAAGATGTTGGCTGAATCATATTTATTCTATGTATGAAAAATATTGATAAAAACATACTTATAATTGTTAGCATAATTATAAAATTATACCCCATCATCACCGCAATAAAAGAACCGGTTGTTGATAAAAGAAATCCTAAATCCTTGAATGCGAGCATTTTACCAGATACTTCGGTATATTTATTTCTTGATTTTAAACATAACAGCTCATCATAAACAAATGCTTCACAAACGCTTGCTTCTATTGCCCATTGGATTCCCCAGAAAATAAATCCAATCAAATATCCTGTAAAATTTGGAAAAAGTATAAAAATTCCAAAACATAACATTTTTGCAAATTGTCCCAATAACAAAATCTTCTTTCTGGAATATTTATCGCCGAAATTCCCCATGAATGGTTGAAAAATAAAAACAAAAAATGCCCACATTGCAAATAAAATTGAAACTTGAATATTTGAAACCCCATTTTCTATAAACATAATTGACATTACGGGGTACAAAAACACACAACCACTAAAAAATTTAAAAGCATATATATTTATAAGAAATGATTTTAATTTATTTTGATGTTTTATAGTATTTTTAGGCACAAATGCAGTCGAAGCATGAATACCAGAATGATGTTTTAATTTGTTAAGATTTCTGTGAATATTATGAGGCATTTTATTTTATCATTTCGGCGGCTGTGCGCGCAAGTGTATCTACGCGTTCATTCATTTCATGACCGGCATGTCCACGCACCCAATGCCAATGAATTTTTATTTTTTGTGCCAGTTCATCTAATTCTTGCCACAATTCTTGATTTTTTACCGGTTTTTTATCTGCTGTTTTCCAACCGTTTTTCTTCCAATTTTTAATCCAAGCCTGCATGCCGTTTTTAACGTATTGGCTGTCGGTATGAATTTCAACCTCTGCGTGTTTTTTTGCTGCCGATAATGCTTTGATAACCGCGGTCAATTCCATTTTATTGTTTGTTGTGTCGGTCTCACCACCGCTGCGTTCTGCCGTATTTTTTCCATCGGTTGCAACAAATGCCCAACCACCAGGTCCCGGATTTCCCAAACAACTGCCATCTGTATAAATTTTTAGCATTTAATATCCATCTTTTTATGCTATAATATCATAAAATGAAATTTGATTCCAAACAATTGAAAGAAATGTCAGGGGCTGTCCGTGCGGGCAGTCTGTACGCATTGCGCAATGCACACAGCGGACATGTCGGTATTGCACTGGGGTCAGCTGATATAATCACAACAATTTATGCGAATTATCTGCGTCATGGCACGGATGAATTTATTTTGTCTGCTGGACATGGCAGTGCGCTGCTGTATTCTGTATTAAAATTGGCCGGTTATAAAATTCCTTCACTTAAAACATTCAGAAAATTTGCTGGATTGCCTGGTCATCCAGAACGTGGTATTGATGGTGTAACTGCAACAACTGGTCCACTGGGGCAGGGTGTTGGTAATGCGGTCGGTATTGCACTGGGTAAAAAAATATTGAACAGTAAACGAAAAAATGATTCAGGGTATGTTTATTGTTTATGTTCAGATGGCGATTTAATGGAAGGTGTCGCAAATGAATCAATCGCCTTTGCGGGTTTGTATAAATTAAACAATTTAATAATGTTTTGGGACGATAACGGTGTATCGATTGATGGAACTGCGTTGACTGATTTGGATATTCCAATGCGTATGATGGCTGCTGGTTGGAATGTAATACGGGTGGATGGCAACAATTTTAAAGATTTAGACCGTGCAATTATTACAGCCCAAAAATCCAAAAAACCTACATTTATACAATGCACAACTGTTATTGGATTGGGTTCCAGTGTTGCGGGAACTTCGCATGCACACGCTTTTGAACTATCAGATTCAGAGTTGTTAAAACTGGAAGAAAAATTCACATCTGCAAATGGTTTGAAATTATGGGCGCGGGTTGCAAAGCAAAAATTCAAATCAGTAGAATTATCTAGAAAAGAAAAAAAATATTCGATAAATAATATTTCTGTTTCGGATAATATTTCAACACGTGAATTGTCGGGAAAATACATTGAAAAGTTATTAAAGTCAGAACCATATTTAATTGGTGGTAGTGCGGATTTGGCAGAAAGTACCAGGACAAAAACTTTCTTACACAAAGATATTACACCAACGGATTTTTCTGGAAATTTTATAAATTATGGTGTTCGTGAACATGCCATGGCCGCGATTATGAATGGTTTGTGTATGACAGGATTACGTCCGTATGGTGGGACTTTTCTGATATTCAGCGATTATATGCGGTCATCAATCAGGTTGTCTGCATTATCAAAATTACCAGTGATTTATGTATTTACCCACGACAGTATTGCATTGGGTGAAGATGGACCGACACATCAACCAATTGAACAATTGGCATCATTGCGATTGATTCCAGATTTAAATGTTTTTCGTCCTTGTAATGCAGCCGAGGTTGCAAATGCATGGGACGCAGCATTGGCGGAAAAATCACGACCTTCGTGCATTGTTTTATCCAGACAGAAATTTTTACAAATAGATACTATTGATTTAGAAGATATTAAAAAAGGTGGTTATGTAATCAGAAAATCTGAAACAAAACGCCCTAGAATAACTATAATCGCAACCGGCAGCGAAGTTCCATTGGCAGTCACCGTTGCAAATAAATTAAAAAATGCCCAGGTGGTCAGTATGCCATCTGTTGAAATATTCCGCGAACAGCCAAAAGAATATAAAAACAAAATTTTACAGGGCTATGTTGTTGCAATCGAAGCAGGCGCAACAGCCGGCTGGTTTGAATTTGCAGATGCTGTTATGGGAATTGATAATTTTGGCACATCAGGTGATGGTGCAGAAGTTTATAAACATTTTGGCTTTGACGCGGATGTAATCGCGGCTGAAATTTCCAAGAAATTAAAATGACAGATTATGTTTTTGAAACTTCATCAGGTGAAGAAATTCCGGTTGTTATTGAGACACGCCGTGGTTTGCGTAATATTACTTTGCGTCCAAAAATACTACCAATACGAGAAGTCAGAGTTTCAAAACCATGGCTGATATCAACATCCAGCGCAGTCAAATTCATAGAACAAAAACGCAGATGGTTGGAAAAAATATTTGATAATGCACCAGAAAAAATTATTCTGACTGATGGCGATATTATAGAATTTTTGGGTAAAAAAGTTATTATTCGCCACGATTCTTATAAGAAATCAAACTTTTATTCAAAAGATGAAAAAACTGGCGAAGATATTTTAATTATTGGTGGGGCTCCTGAAATGTTGACTCGACGTGTCCGTGATTTTATAAAATCGGAGTTTTTATCAGAAGTTAAAAAAATTATAAAAACCGCTCCTATGGATTTTCATCCAAAAAAAATTGCGATTCGCGATACTACCAGCCGATGGGGCAGTTGTTCATCTAATGGAACCATTTCGTTTTCCTGGCGTTTGGCTTTTGCACCGGTTGATATTATGCGGTATGTGATAATGCACGAATTAGCACATTTGAAATATATGGATCATTCTGTGCATTTTTGGGCGACCGTATCACAGCTTTATGGTGACGGGGTGGGGCGCGCAAAATTATGGTTGACCAAAAATGGTCAGAATTTACATAAATACTTTTAATCCAGAATCTTGGACGCGTATTTTATAGATTTTAGCTTTGAATCAAATTTGTCCGCTCGACTGGTAACGCAAATTGGATATTTTGCACCGATTATTAACCCGGCCACAGAATAATTACCCAACAAAGTGAACGCTTTGTACAAAATATTTCCAGAATCCAAATCATGACATAAAATTATATCAGCCGGACGACCAGATTCGCGACCCTTGGTTTCGGCTGCTTTGGTTGAAATTGCAGTGTCCAGCTGGTCCAGAACAACCGTTGCGACATCTTTTAACTGTTCTGCCAGAAAAACTGCATCAACAGATGATTGAATTTTTGGATTAAATTTTCCAGCTGGGGTCAGTGCAGATATTTTTGGTAATTCTGTTTTTTCAGAATTCAGTTTTTTATACAAATAAATTGCGTTGTTAAGAATTTTTAATTTTGTTTCCGCATCCGGACTCAGGTTCATAGCGGCATCTGTTAAAATAAACCTGTCATCAAAAAATCCGCAGTGTGACAATAAATTACCAGCATCATACAATTCTTTGCGTTTAAGAATCAGACGCATAAAATCAGAAGTTTCTATCAAACCCTTCATAAAAATCGGCAATTCACCATTTCCCAGAACAATATCCAAATCTGAATCGAAATTTTCCGGGATTGTTTTTATAATTCTGTTTATGTAACCGTTTTCCAAAGATTTTGAAAACACATCATTGTAATCATCAGTCGGATTTACAACAATCAGCACTTTTTTCATAAGTTTGAATCCTTTTTATCAATTTTAATTTTACATTAGCAAAAACCAAAATCCAAATATAAAAAAGAGACTCTTGTTATAATGCGATTTATAAAATTTTCTTGAAAATCTGTAAAAAGTGGCTTAATATCAGAATATGACTAACAAATATTTTGTTTTTTCCTTTTCTTCACATCACGCCCAGTCGGGCGAATTATAGCTATGTCTAATTTTTTATGATATAATAAAGCATATTTAATGCTTTGGGTTTAATATAATAATAAGGAAAAATAAAATGAACTTGAAACCCACCAAGCCTTTATCAGGATTTATAGAATTGTTGCCAATTCAGCAGCGATGTTTTGATGAATGCGCTCGTAGAATGCAAAATGTACTAAAAACAGCAGGTTTTGCACGTCTGGACCTGCCGGCTATTGAACGTGCCGAGGTTTTAACCGACAAAGATAACTGGGACGAAATTGAAACCCAGATGTTTCTGTTCCAAAAAGGCGAAACCAAAATGGGATTGCGTTATGACGGAACAGTTGGGTTGGCGCGCTATGTTTCCGGAAATATCTCGAATTTGACTTTTCCGTTCCGTGCATGTCAGTTTGCCAGAAATTATCGTGGCGAAAGACCTCAGCGTGGTCGGTATCGCGAATTTTACCAGATGGATTTGGATATTTTGGGTATAGACTCGCTTTCTGAAAATTACGATGCTGAAATTGTAGCGGTGCTTTCCAAGGCATATGAATCAATTTCAAATTTTGTTGGACCAACTAAAATCAAGGTTGGAAATCGAAAATTTTGGAATGCGATGTTTGAATATATGGAATTGGATGAAAAACAATCCAGATCAGCATTCGTTTTGATTGATAAAAAAGACAAACTAAATGATTTTTTGGGCGCATTAACAGAAGAAATTGGTGAAAAAAATGCAGATGTTATAAATGAAGTTTTTACAAAAGGATATAAATCCTTTTTGAAAAAAAACATTAACTTGGATTCTGCTATTTTTGGCCTGGATAATTTTATATCTCAATTGCGTGCAATGGGTATAGATAATGCAGAAATAGATTTAGGTATTATGCGTGGTCATGCATATTATACAGGAATTGTTTTTGAATTCTTTTTGGATAATTTTCCAGAACTTGGGGCAGTTGGTGGCGGCGGGCGCTATGAAGATTTGGCTTCCAAATTTTCCAAGACAAAAATTATAGGTGTTGGTGCCGCAGTCGGATTTTCACGTCTGATGGTAGCATTATTGGAAGCCGATAAAATAGATTTATCTGCGTTTGAACAACCAATAACTGCTGCGATTTTAGTAATGGGTCAGGACCAAATCTCTTATTCGATGTCAGTATTAGCTGCTTTCCGGGATGCAGGTATTTCATCGGTCCCGTATTTAGATACAGAAAAAAAATTCAAAAATCAAATTGAATTTTCTGATAAAATTAGGACTATATTCAGTATAATAATTGGCGAAGATGAAGTAAAAAATAAAATGTTAACCGTGAAAAATATGAAGACCGGCGAACAACAAAGTTTATCTTTATCTTGTGCTATAGAAATGTTAAAGATTGTAAAATGATAATAGAAAAAAAATTGAAAGATATCCAAACCAGGGCATCAGAAGTTGAAAACATGATGAATTCTGGAAATGTTTCCGGTGGCGAATTGACCAAGTTGTCAAAAGAATATTCTCGCCTGTCGGAAGTTTTGCCGATAATATCAGAATATTTCCAAATTAGCCAAGGAATTGCAGATGCAAAAGCAATGCAAACCGACCCTGATTTAAAAGATATTGCTCAGGAACAATTGGCTGAACTCAAGAAAATATTCCCAGAAATTGAAGAAAAACTTCAATTGGCTCTTTTGCCCCGGGACGAGGCGGATGACAACAGCGCGATTGTTGAAATTCGTGCTGGTGTCGGTGGTGAAGAATCAGCTCTTTTTGCAGGGGATTTGTATAATCAATATAAAGCTTATGCTTTGCGCCAAGGTTGGAAAATAGAAGTAATAGAAGAAAACGCTACTTCACTGCGCGGTTATAAAGAAATAATATTCAAAATAGATGGTGCAGGGGCGTATGGTCGTATGAAATTCGAGTCCGGAATACACCGTGTTCAGCGTGTTCCAGAAACAGAAGCATCTGGACGTATTCATACCAGCGCCGCATCTGTTGCGGTAATGCCCGAAGCCGAGGATATAGACGTTGTTATCGAAGACAAGGATCTGCGTATAGATACATATCGTTCCCAGGGTGCGGGTGGACAGCATGTTAATAAAACCGACAGTGCGGTTCGTATAACCCATTTACCAACCGGCATTGTTGTTGCGTGCCAGAATGAGCGTTCACAGTTAAAAAATAAAGATTTTGCCATGAATGTTTTAAGGGCTAAATTATACGAAAAACAAAGACTTGAACAAGTTGATTCAAGTAATGCATCAAGAAGAACAATGGTTGGGTCAGGGGACAGAAGTGAAAAAATTAGAACATATAATTTTCCTGAACAACGTGTAACCGACCATAGAATAAAGCTAACTTTGTATAAACTAGACGATATTTTGGCTGGTGGTATTGGATTAGATGAAATGATTAATGCTTTGATTGCAGCTGACCAAATGGAACAATTAGCTAATATGAAATAATTATGAATGAAAATTTAGATTTTTCTTTAACTAAACCAGTGGTTATGGTTGGGCTGATGGGTGCTGGTAAAACCAGCATTGGACGGGCTTTGTCACGTCAATTGGGAATACCTTTTGTTGATTCTGATAAAGAAATCGAAGCTGCAGCTGGATGCAGTGTTGTTGATATATTTTCTTTGTATGGTGAAGATGAATTTCGTCGCGTTGAACAGAGGGTTATATCCAGATTATTAGAATCCGGACCAACTTTGAAAGTTGTATCCACGGGCGAGGGTGCGTTTATAACACCAGAAGTCAGAAAAATGGTTTTGGAAAATGCTTTAACAATTTGGTTAAAGGCAGACCTGGAACTGCTTGTAAAAAGGACTAATTTCCGCAATACCAGACCACAACTTTTGAATGCTGATAGTAAGAATATTCTGTCAAAATTGATAAATGAAAGGTATAAAATATACTCCGAAGCTGATATAACTGTTGAAACCAGGGATGAAAGCTTGCAAAAAACGTTATCTAAGGTTTTGTCTGCAATACGTGATTATACAGAAAGAGAGAAATTAAAAGATGTTTAATAACTTTTTATGTGAATTCAAATCTTTTATAGAAAAAGGCAACGCAATTGATATGGCTGTGGGTATCATTGTGGGAAGCACAATGACCGGTGTTGTAAATTCATTGGTAAAAGATATAATTATGCCGCCGATCGGATTATTAATAGGTGGGGTCGATTTTTCGCAACTTTTTATTGTTCTAAGTGGTGAAGGCGCTCGTTATTCAACAGTTGCTGCTGCTCAATCTGCTGGGGCTACTACATTGAATATAGGTCTTTTTATTAATTCTTTAACAAGTTTCTTAATAACTATGTTCGCAATGTTTTTGTTTGTGCGAACTGTTAATAAGATACGTGGTAAAAGTCTGAAAAGAACATGTCCATATTGTAAATCATCAATAGATGCAATGGCCACAAAATGCCCAAATTGTTGTTCCGAAGTAAAACCAGAAAAAGTCGAGAAATCCATTATTGATAGTACGGTTTTGGTTTCAAAAATAAAAAGAAAAATCAAGAAAGTAATTAAATAAGATAAAGGAATAAAATCTGTCCCCAGATTTTTATCGGGACAAGGTTTTTCTTCAATTTTTGTACGCATAAAATAATATTATTTACAGAGTTGGTTATGTTTTTTTTTGAGTGATGGTTTTTTGGGGTGTGGTTTGCACACGCGCGGACACCCGTAATTCGTGGTGTTTTTACGCCAAAATTCAGGTTTTGATTGCTTTTTGTGGGATTTTAGGTTCATATTGAAAGGGTATTTTACAGGTTAGTTGATATTAATATATTTTGTAATTTATTTATGTTAATTATTTGTTTATACAGGATTATATTCATAATTATATACTCGTTTTCAATCGGGGGCACAGAAATAAACAAGACGATCGGTGTTTCGTATTATATTATACACGAGAAACCAACCATTTAATTTACTTGGGGGAATTGATATACAATAAGCGCATAATGTATATTATGTATAGTTGTATTATAGTAAATATCGGGAAATGGGTTTTTAGTGTTTTTATTATGTTTATGTGTTTGGGCAAATAATACTTATAATAAAATGGTTGAATGAAATAAAATATTTATAAAAAATTTTTCGTGATAAAAAATTTTACTGGGCAGTTATAATTTTTTAGATTTTATTTTTAGAAAGCAAAAATTATTTTTTACAATTTGTATTTCGAATAAACATGTTTTTAATTTTTTTCACCATTGAAAAAGACAATTTAATCGTTTAACCTATTTCATCATGAGATTGGATATTGAATTGGTTAATCGAAATTTATACCCGACACGGGCCAAGGCTGTTTCGGCCATAAAATCTGGTTTAGTGTCGGTTAATGGAATTATTGCGCAAAAACCAAGTCAGAATGTTTTAACAGATGATTTAATAAACGCGGGCGCCCTGCCATATCTTTCTGGTCGCGGCAGTTTGAAGTTGGCTCATGCTCTGGACGCTTTTCATATTGATATTACTGAATTTATTTGTTTGGATGTTGGTGCTTCAACTGGCGGATTTACAGAAGTTTTATTGAGTCGTGGCGCCAAAAAAGTCATTGCTGTTGATGTTGGAACAAATCAAATAATTCCAGAATTAAAGCAAAATCAACGTGTTATTTCATTAGAAGGAACCGATATCCGAAATTTGACCCCGATTGAGCCAGTTGACTTGATTGTGGTTGATGTTTCATTTATATCGCTGACCAATATTGTGGACAGTTTGGCAAAATGGAATGCGCGGACAATTATTACGCTTATTAAACCACAATTCGAAGTTGCGCGGAATATTTCTGCAAAAACCGATGGAATTATAAAATCTGAATCTGACAGACAATCAGCTATACATAATGTTGTGCCCGCATTTAAAGAATTAGGATTTGAAAATTATGGTTTAATAAAGTCACCAATTCATGGCGGCAGTGGAAATATAGAATACTTGGCTTTGTTCAAAAAAGACCTTAAAATTGCTTGAAATTTGCCCCCTATTCTTATAACATTACTTATTGTAAATCAAATTGAAAAAGGTACCCAGGATATGACCGAAAATATCAAAAAAATTATCGATCGTGATGCAAAATGGCAGAAAAAATGGCTTGAAGCTCGTTCTTTTGTGCCAAAAAATGATGGCAGTAAGCCAAAGTTTTATTATCTGATAGAGTTTCCGTTTTTGTCTGGAACTGGTTTGCATGCCGGTCATATGCTGACTTTTTCTGGTATTGACGTAATGGCACGTTGGCGAAGACGTAATGGTTTTGATGTTTTATTTCCAATCGGATACGACGCCATGGGTATCACAGCTGAACATTATGCCACTAAAATTGGCAAACATCCAGCTGATGTAGCCAAAGAATTAATTCCAAGCTATACAGATGTAATCGGTAAAACAGGTTGGTCTGTTAATTTTGATACGATTTTTGCAACATCCGATCCTGAGTATATAAAATGGACACAGTGGATGTTTATACAATTCTTTAAATCTGGACTTGCGTTCAAAACTGATTCACCTATGAATTGGTGCCCTGCTTGCAAAACAACACTTACTAATGAAGAGCTGGAAGATGGAAAATGTGAACGTTGCCATGGCTCAGTCGAAAAGCGTATGAAATCACAGTGGACTTTGGGTATGTCAAAATATGCCGACCGTCTGATTGATGATTTGAAAGATGTTGATTACCAAGAAGAAATCAAAACTGCCCAGATTAATTGGATTGGTCGTTCGTATGGCGCGGATGTTGATTTTCGTGTGACCGGTGGCGAAATTATGAAAGTTTATACAACGCGTGTTGATACTATATTCGGTGTTACTTTTGCAGTTTTGGCACCTGAACATGCATTGGTAGAAAAGTGGTTAAACGAAGGTTATATTGAAAACGCAGATGAAGTTCGTGCTTATATCAAATTATCAAAGTCCAAATCTGAAATGGATAGAACTAATAATACACGTGAAAAAACAGGTGTAAAACTGGAAGGTGTTTCCGCACTTAATCAATTTACTGGTGAAGCAATTCCATTATTTATTTCTGATTATGTTTTAGCTGATTATGGATATGGTGCTGTTATGGGTGTTCCTGCACATGATCAACGTGATTACGATTTTGCAAAAAAATTTAATTTGCCAATTATCCAGGTTTTGGCCGGTGGTGACATTTCTGAAAAAGCATGGGAAGAAGATGGGGAACATATAAATTCTGGCTTTATGAATGGAATGAACAAAGAAGATGCAATATCCGCTGCAATCAAGTTTGGTACAGATGGTGGATTTGCAAAACCTGCAACACAATATAAATTAAAAGATTGGTGTTTTTCACGTCAGATGTATTGGGGCGAACCGATACCAATGATTTATTGTGATAAATGTGGATGGGTCCCTGTTCCAGATAATCAGTTGCCGGTTATTCAACCACACATGATGGATTATAAACCAACTGAAAATGGTGAAAGCCCACTGACACGTGCAACAGATTGGGTTAACACAACCTGCCCGATTTGTGGTGGTGCAGCACATCGAGAAACCGATACTATGCCGGGTTGGGCTGGGTCTTCTTGGTATTATATGCGATATTTGGATCCAAAAAATGATAAAGAATTTTGCAGCCAAGAACAGTTAAAAAAATGGTTACCAGTTGATCATTATAATGGTGGTCATGAACATGATACTCGTCATTTATTGTATTCCAGATTCTGGCACAAAGCATTATTTGATTTGGGATTAGTACCGACATCCGAACCATATGCACGTCGCACAGCCCAGGGTTTATTGATGGGAAGTGACGGATATAAAATGTCAAAATCCAGAAACAATGGGTTTGAAGCCGCTCAACTAATTTCAGATGTTGGTGCAGATGCCAGTCGTATGGTTGTATTATCATTGGGTCCTTGGACATCAAACACTGTGTACAGTGCTGGTGCGCTGGCGGGTGTTCAACGTTTCTTGAAACGTGTTGAAAACCTGTATGATAATTTGACTGATGATGAATTAAATTCTGAACAAGAACGTCTTGTAAACCAATTGGCCAAGGATGTTGGGGAAAGAATCGAAGGTATGCAATTCAACACCGCAATTTCTGCAATGATGGAATTCATAAATGAATTTTCTGGAAAGATGCCACGTCGTGCTTATGAAGTTTTAATTCAAGTACTAAATCCATTTGCACCACATTTGACAGAAGAAATGTGGGAAAAATTGGGACACAAAGATATGCTGGTATTCGAACCTTGGCCAAAATGTGATGAATCAAAGTTGGGCAAAAAGACCACAATGATAGTTGTATCTGTAAACGGTAAACGTCGTGGAGATTTTGAAGTGGCAATTGAAACACCAGAATCAGAAATTATTTCAACCGCAAAATCAATTGCTGAAAAATATCTGACGGGCGAAGTTGTAAAAACAATCGTGGTTCCAGGTAAAATGGTAAACTTTGTAATCAAATAAAAAACCGCCAATTGGCGGTTTTTTATTTTCTGGAAAATATAAATTTTTTAATTTATAATTCGTCTGCATTGGTTGACTGCCAGTGCGAGGCGTAAGAACCTGTATCAGAGTTGTACTGTTTAATTACAATGTGTAAAAAATTGCAACATTCAATCAGTTTTGGTTGGAGGGTTGCGAATAAGGCTCTGCCAAATAAGCACGCTATTCTCTGAGTAGTTCTTAACCTCCAACCGCCCTTTGTCAAGGCGGTGTTTTTTGTTAAAAAACAAAGGAGATAAAAATGAAAAAAAAACAAATATACCAAAAAGAACAAACAATTTTATCCACCCACGAAACTAAAATCTTGATTGCAACAAAATACTTTGGTGATGTTATAAAAACTGCTCGTAAGGTTAAAAACATAACACGTAAAAAGTTGGCAGATAATCTGGGTATCAGCCGTCGTAAAATGTTACAATACGAAAATGGAAATCAAATAATTCCAAAACATATTTTGTTTAAACTATTTTCAAATGGAATTTAAAAACCGCCAATTGGCGGTTTTTTTATAATTTTCTATTAAGAAATTTCTTTTATTCGTTTTATGCGGCGGTCAATTGCGTCAAATGGACTTTCTAAGAATGTTTGTGCGCATAAAAAAGCAACTTCGATGTCAATATCGTCAGCGCCCAATGCCAGGACATTAATATTATCATGAAAACGATCATCACGTGCCTGTTCTGGTCTATCACATCTGGTGGCGCGAATATGACGATAACGGTTTGCTGCAATTTGTACACCGGCACCTGTTCCGCAAATTAAAATTCCGCGTGAATTTTCATCGCCTTGCATCTTATCAGCTACGGATTTTGCAACTTCTGGAAAATCGACCATTTTTTCTGGATCATCAATACCCAGATTTACAACATTATCATAACCTGCTGCGGACAACATTTCGATTAAATATAATTTCAACCCTACCCCACGATGGTCAGATGCAACGTAAACTTTGGAAATAGTTTTATTCATATTTTATTTTTCCTTTCTTTTTGACAGTTTGCATTCCAATCCTGTATTTCCAGCAATGTTCAATGTGTGATAAGACAAAGTACCAGTCATTTGGGCATTTCTGAATACATGTGCAATGTCAACTGTCGCTGGACCTTCCATAGTTCCATGCAGAAATAATTGTCCTGTTACAACTTTGCCAACAATTTTACCACCGCGTCCGATAACAACAGTTTCTGCATAAACGTTTCCAAAAACTGTGCCATGAATTTGAACGGAATGATCTGTTCTGATGTCACCAGTCAATTTACAACCCGCACCAATAATAGTCGGAGAAGTTTTTTCATTAGAGTTAGTAAAAGCCAACATAATTTATTCCTTTACAAATTTTTCAGGGTTAAATGGAACGCCTTTGTATCTGATTTCATAATGCAAGTGTGGTCCGGTTGAGCGTCCCGAAGAACCAGCAAGTCCAACAACGGTCCCCTGACGAACCCAATCGCCACGTACAACATTTATCTTGGATAAATGAGCATAAAGAGTCGAAAAACCTAAACCGTGATCAACTTCGACAGTTTTTCCATATCCAACACGTTCGCCAGCAGATATTATACGACCCGGTGCAATTGCAAAAAGTTCTGTTCCGATTTTACCAGCAAAATCCAGACCTTTGTGTTTTTTAGGTGCACCATTAAATGGGTCATTTCGTATACCAAAAGTTGATGTTATGCGAACTTTATCAACAGGTGCGCCGAGTGGTAAAATAGTATTTAATCTGGAAAGTCCATTCCATAATTCTAAACTGTCAGCCAGTTTTTGATATTTGGGATCTAATTCATTATCAATTTGCAATGGAACAAAAGACGCCCCAACCAAGTGACTGCTGAAATCATTTGCGCGTTTTATCAGAACGTTTTCATTTAGTCCCAAGTTAACAATAGTATTATTTATTTTTTTAAGACTTTTACGTAAATCATCAGTGTTTTCTTTTGTAAGTTTTGAAACCAGATTAACAATTTGATTATCTGCATCTGATACAGATAACATATTCTCGGTTAAAAGTTGATTTTGTTTTTTTAATTCTTCGTTTTCTGATTTAACTAATTCGTATTGTGCAGATAAATCGGATAAATTTCTAAATTCTGGTACATAATCAACATCAGAAAACATACCGTTCAAACGTGTTTGCAAAAAGTCAAGTTCACTCCAGGTGTTCAAACGTTTTTTAATCAAAGAATCACGTTCACTGTCACTTACCTTTTTTGAATCCAAAGCCTTGTAATCAATATTATTAAGATTGCGTGCCAAATCATTATATTTTTTCAGATAAACCAACAAATCACTTAATTGGCGTGCATGATTTGTTTTTTCTTCTTCCAACTGTTCTGTGCGTTTTTGAAGCAAAGGTCTGTGGTACATGAAAACGTATGTTGACCAAGATGCCCATAATACCAACCCTGCTTTGCCACAGAATTTAGTAAAGCGCCAAAAGCTGCTTTGGTGGAAACAATAAACGTTTCCGTGTTGCGTATCCATAATTGTAAAATCACGTTCAGGAAATATACGAACTATGCCACGCCATAATGCACGAAAAGGCCATGATGCCATCGCCCAAAGAGATGAAAAATTTCTGGTTATAAAGTTAAACATTACCGTCAAGTGTAGCCAATGATGCCAAAATAGTCAAGCCATCACGCAATACAGGTTTATAATTCATGGAAAGCCCAGAAAACATGGTTGTGCCGCCTTTTGAACCCAATCTGGCACTTATTAAAACTCGCTCTGCCATGGTTTTTTTTGAACCAAAAAGTGGAAAGATTCCTATATCGCCAAAGCTGTTGTTCAATGCAGATATAACTTCTGATATAACTGCCGCATCAACTATTATGCAAAAATATCCCCTGGGGCGTACGCGTGCAGCACATTTTTTTGTCCATTGGGATAAATTTATATTATGATGTGCACCATGTTTGGCCGGTGTTCCACGAAAGTATGGTGGGTTTGTAATAACCAAATCAAATGTGCGATTGGTTTTCCAATTCATAATATCTGTATTAATCAATTCCAGTTCACGGTTATTCAATTCTGCATTCTGTTCGCAAATATTAAGCATTTTTTCAGAAATATCCAAACCAGTTATTTTTGACATTGGATTATTTGCCAAAAAACACAAAGCCGCCCCACCCGTCCCAATTCCGACATCCAGTACTGTTTTAGCAGGTTTTGCAAATGCTGCTAACCAAACTGCATCAGATGTTGGATTGTAATCAGACGGATAGAATTTAACCATACCGCCCATAACAGTAAAAATATCTTGTTTTTGTGGCATGGCTGTATAATAATTCATCAAAATAATAAAGGCAAGTTTATGTTTTTGGATCCATCTTTGGTTGTGCAAAGTGCAGTAAGCAGTTTTAATAATGCAGCAATAGTTGCGCCAACTTTTTTTTGGTCGACTTTATTGATGTTGCCTTTATTTGCGCTGGTTTATTTCTTTGGAAATGATTTTATAAATCGTTTGCCATGGAAAGATTTGGCAAATCCAAAAATCAGAACTTTTAATTTTGCTTTTTGTGTCGAGTTAATTATTTTCATATGGCTTATACTTATGCACGGAAATTATGAAGTTTTACGTGAATCAACTTCGAATTTACCATTTATTATTTCCGGTATTTTATTCTTTACTACGGCATCCATTGTTCAGAAGTTAAAAGTTATAAACCCACCCATGCCTGCGCGTTTCCAGAATATTAAACGTAAAAGATTGTTTGTATGGGCTTTGTTTATAGCTTTATCTGTAACAGCTGGATTTGCAGGCATGCCAACAGTATGGGGATTTTTAATGCAGTCTGCTGCAGTTATGTCTGGTATTTTGGTTGGTCGCGCGTGGAATCGTGGTTTATCACCGATTATGTTTACATCTTTTTTAATTTTCGCACTGACAACAATAATTTTAATGCAGCCGGAATTTTTCAGATTCGGACAATTGGGAAGTTTGACAGTAATACACAAGTTCTTTGTTCTGTTAGTAAGCTTTTTATCAATTGCAATATTTTCTATTAGAAATATTAACCCACGTGGAAAAATTCGTCACAGCGCATTTATAAAATTAAAATGGATGGCCAGAATTGTTGCCGGTTTGTGTTTAATATTGTTTGTTCTTACTGAATCTGTACCTGTTTTCTTGGGATTGTCGGGTGTATTGTTTGTATCTTTTGCAATTTCAATATGGCATTCTGAATCTATTCCTGACAAATTGTCAAAAAAATTATGGGCTGCTTTGTTATGTTCTTTTGGAGTTATGATATCACTGCCTTTGATAACCGCTTTTGGTATTTTATACTGGATAAATTTACCAAAATCGAATGTTATAAAACAAACAAAGTTCTTGTTATAATTGGTTAGATTTCTTTAATACCATTTGTAATTCGTATAGATTATTATTCAGTCCAATCTTAGACAAAAAATAAAGCGAGTTACAAAAATGATACACCCAACGGCTGTTATTCACGAAGGCGCGGTTATTGGCGCAGATTGTAAAATAGGACCTTTTTGCATTATTGGACCAGAAGTTACTCTGGGGGATCGTGTAGAGTTGATGTCCAGCGTAGTTATTGGTGGAAAAACATCCATCGGTGATGATTCCATTGTTTACCCTTTTGCTGTTCTGGGCGTTATGAGCCAGGATTTAAAATGGCAGGATGAAGCCGCGATGACAGGTTTATCCATTGGTAAGCGTTGCAGAATCCGCGAATACGTTACAATCCATTCCGGTACACCTGCGTCCAGTGGAACTGTTATTGGCGATGATTGTCAGATTATGGTAAACGCGCATGTCGGACATGATTGCAAAGTTGGTAATAATGTTGTTATGTCAAATCTTGTACAGGTTGCTGGTCACGTAGAAATCGAAGATAATGCTATTTTATCTGGTGGTTCAATGGTTTTACAATTTGCACGTATTGGACGCAATGCTTTTATTGGTGGAATGAGTGGTGTTGGAAATGACGTTCTTCCTTATGCAATTTACGATGGTTCTCCGCGCGCTGTTTACAGAACAATAAATCGCGTTGGATTAATGCGTCATGGATTTACTAACGAAGATATACATGCTATACATTCTGTATATTCCGCTGTTTTCAAAGATAATGAAGGAACTGTTTCTGATAGATTGGCAAAAGTTCGCAAAGATGTTAAAAACAATAAATACGCGATGGACGCGATTGATTTTATAGAAAACCGTTCAAAGCGTGGAATTGGTACTTCTGGAAATGCTGAATAAAAAAAATATTAAGGTTTTTATAATTGCTGGCGAAGTTTCCGGTGATGTTTTGGGCGCCAAAATTATGCGTGAAATGTCTAACGCACAATTTATTGGTATTGGTGGCGAAAACATGCAAGTTGCTGGCTTAAAATCTATATTCCCTATTTCTGATTTGGCTGTTATGGGACTGGTGGAAGTTTTGGCGCATGCAAAAACACTGACCAATCGCATAAATCAAACAGTTAATGCAATTATTGAATCAAAACCAGATTTGGTTTTAACTATTGATTCACCCAGCTTTGCCAAACAGGTTATTAAAAAATTTAAATCAAAAACAAAAAATCAAAAATTAAAAATTAAATTCTATCATGTTGTTGCACCACAAGTTTGGGCATGGGGTGCGAGCCGTGCAAAGAAATTCGCAGGAATATTTGACAGATTGTATTCGTTTTTTGATTTCGAAGTTCCATATTTTACCAAGTACGGATTGCCGACAATTCCGGTTGGTCACCCAATTGCAGATGGCTTAAATCCAGAAGATATAAAAAACAAAGAAAAAATTATTTCGTTGATACCGGGAAGCCGTATGAGCGAAGTTAAAAAATTGCTTCCTATTTTCAAACAAGTTGCTGAAAAATTGGGTAATGGTTACAAATTTTCAATACCAACAGTTGAAACAACAGTTGACTATATAAAACACGAAGTTAAAAATTGGAATGTGCACCCTGACCTGGTTCCGGCATCTAAACGTTATGAATTGTATGCAAAAACGTACATTGCGATTGTTGCAAGTGGTACAGTTTCTGCGGAGTTGGCAATTATGCACATACCAACGATTGTTGTTTATAAAATGAATCCATTAACCACATTTTTGGCACGCATAATGGTAAAAACAAAATGGGTTTCATTAGTAAATATTTTATTACAAAAAACAGTGTATCCAGAATTATTGGGAAATGAAAAGGCAACACCAGAAAATATAATTTATCAGGTAAAAAAATTATCAAATCCTGTTAATCGTAAAAAAATGATTTTAGATTTATCGCGTGCTGATAAAATGTGGCGTAAGTCTAAGACAAAAACAGCCAGTCAATTAATTGTAAAAGATATAGAAAAAACGATTAAATAAAAAAAATAAAAAATAAAAAAACCGCCAATAATTGTGCGGTTTTTTATTACAATATAACATCAGGTATTTTTTCAACATTAATTTTTTCTACCGAAGTAATGTTGCTCCAGAAACATTTTCCACCTGCTGTACCTGTTGATTTAAAAGGACAAACCTGTTTAGTAGATGACATATTGTTTTGTGTGCACCAATTTGTTTTTACTGGTGTAATAGTTGCTGTTGGTGGATTATCAACTCCTATTCCTGAAATATCATTGCAACTTTGACCATCAGTTGTTGAACTGGGTACAGGAAGTTCTGAAACACATTTTACACTTGTTCCCCATTTACTACGTCTGGCACCATTTTCCCAACAGATACATGCACCCCATGATTTTGTATCAACGTTTAATCTGTAATCGCGTGGGCATATATCTTCGTTTGTACCGACGCCATATAAATCAGCCAAAACATAGTATTCACCATTTGTTGAGCAACTTTGTTCTGTTGTTATATTGCACTTTCTGGTTATCGCATCACAAAATTCACCTGATGGGCACCCGCCGTTTTTGAATGTTGCCAGACATATGTTGTCATTTTCGTACATATCTTTTCTAAGAAATTGTAATTCGACAAATCTACCCTGCAAGTTTGTGCATTGTGTAGAAAGTTTATCAATAATTTGATAATAAATTTCTGTGGCAACCCCAGATGGTCGAAGACTGCGCTGTGCCAAAGTATTATTTGCATCCAAAAGTCCATAATCTTTTATGGTACTATTTGGATCGTATATTTCGTCTCCTTGGTTATTTGGGGTTACAGGGATTAAATCAAATCCGCCGAATGCACGTGTTATCATGTCTTTTGAAGAACAAGATTCAATTTCAGACAATTCCTTTGCGCATTCTGAAACATAGCTGGAACAGTCAACACCATTGCAGAGCGTAAACCATTTTGCAGCTTCGCCAATTGTGAATAATCCACTGGATGGGTAATAAAAGTTTTCATAGTTTGTTCCACCAAATTTATCAAAGCACTGTTTTGCAACTGCGCGACATGCAGTCAAAGTATCTGTATCTTTTCTGGAATTTATGTATTGTTTTACAATATTACCATCAAACATATTATCGCATGATTCAACGTATTCTTTGCATACAGCCGAGTTAAGTGTAATTTTATCGGGTTGTAAAACAACACTGGAATCGCCAACCAGTTCATTCATAGCAGATGTCAAAGCATTGTCACCATTTACATAACATGCTGACACAAAATCAAAACAACCCTGTTTAATTTCATCAACTTTAGATTTTTGTGCATAGTAAATATCTAACATAGCTTTGTCTAAATAATCAGACCATACTTGATCAGCATTTTCTGTACATTTGTTCAAAGCTGGTTTTGCAAATTTTTTTGTACGGTTTTCAAAGTTTTTTACAAATGTTCGGTTATTTGGAACTTTTGATAGTTTTTGATCCGCAACATTGGCACTATCGTTAAATGTTAACAAATTTTCCAATTCATAAAATTTAACAACACCTGCGATTGGTGTACCTGTTGAAATATCTATGAATTCACCATTATCCAGACACTTGTGATAATTTGCACCACAAACTTCTTCGCTTAGTATTGCAGATTCAACGTTATTCATACATGTGCTCATATCGTCAGAGTTATTATTTTTACGATTTTCAACTCGCGCCAAATCCAACATAGCATTTCCTTCGCGAACTGCGGCCGTCAGAGTTTTTTTGTTTTCATTTATGGAAGTTTGAACAGTGTTACAATCTTGTTCAATTGCCATCAAGTATGCAGTTACAGCGCGTTGTAAAGATGCGTCACTACAATCAGGTTTCACAGCATTTCTGCACTGTGAATAAACAGCTGTATAAAGATTTTTTCCATTATATGTTGCAATTGCTTGACCTGCATCCATTGTTCCAAAAGCATTAGTGGTATCAAAAGAAATATTTATGCTGTTAAGGTCAGAAAACTTTCCACCAACATTTGTATCTTCGCCACGAATGGAATTCATAATTGCTTGTAATAATGCTTTGGATGAAGAACCATCTGATGTTAATGCACTTTCGCCCTCTGATGCAGTTTTCATAGATGTTGCCTGGGCTGAAGTCATGCCAACCGAATCCAGACTTTCTGTGAAAGTAGTTAATTTGTCGTTTGCGTCCTGCATAACAGTTTTTACATTTGTTAAATCGTACACACGATCACTGCATGAACAACGTCTGTAATCTTCGTTCTTCAAAGTACAAAATTGATCCATACATGTAAAATAAGCATTTTTACATTGTTCATATGCAGCACCAGTACGCGTTTCAGAAAGCGAAGAATTATCATCGTTTATTGTTGCTGCACGTGCAATAGTTGTTCTTTCATTTTTTATAGAAGTTGTTGCGGACCTGGACGAAATATTTTTTGAATTGTTATTACTTTTTTGTACGACCGCAGTACGTGCACCAGAAACATTCCGGGCAGATGATTCATGCACAGAAGATTTTGAAACAGCATTTCTGCCGGATGTGTTTTTTTGATTGTTTGCAGCCGTTCTGGAATTTGATATTTGTGTAGTATTTTTTTGTCTTGTTAATGTGTTGTTGTCGCGAACAGTCCCGCTGGCAAAGCCGGTAAAAATTAACACACATGTAATAAAAACAATAACTTTTTTCACTATTCTCATACCTTCAGACAAATCTTAGCAAAAATTGGAATTTTTGGGCAAGAGAAATATAAAAAAATCCTGCAAAATTTGCAGGATTAAAATTTGGTGGTCTTGGTGGGACTTGAACCCACACGATCGCAATGATCAAAGGATTTTAAGTCTTCCGAATTGTGGTTTTTCGGGACTTTATTAAACTTTGGTAAAATTGCTTTAATCCCTTGCTATCCGCCTGTTCTACCTGTATACTCCTTTATATAATGATCTTTGATTTTTATCTGAAATGTTAGCCATATGTTAGCCACAACCGATAAAAATTAACCATAATATAAAACAGACACGATGTGATTATAAACCGACCGGATGTAAAAAATGCAAGAAACGCCAAGAAAATTTGAATTTACGGAATCCCGTATTGCTAAACTGTCCTTTGCCCCAAGAGGCAAACGATATACCGTCCGCGATGCCAGCACAAAAAACCTTGCCCTGCGAATTGGCGAAACCGGTAAAATTTATTATTTGATAAAAAACATCGCCGGTCGGGTTATGTTTGTTCGTTTGGGTGATACAGATCATATGAATTTGAAAGATGCGCGCCGGGCTTTATCCGAAAATATGCCAGTGGTGGACAAAGGCAAAAATCCAAATGACGAAAAACGCAAAATACGTGCAGATATGACATTAAAAGAATTTTTTGAAAAAGTTTATACCCCACGTCATTCCAAATTATCAACCAAGCCATTATCACAAAAAACAAACGAAACATTGTTTCGGATTCAATTGGCTCAATTTCATAATAAAAAGATGTTGAATATAACGCATACGGATATTGAAATTTGGCATAAAACAATGGGCAAGAAAAGCATATATCGTGCAAATCGTGCGTTAGCACTTATTCGGCATATGTATAATCGTGCATTGGCGTGGGGATTGCCGGATGGCGTAAATCCGGCCCGAGGGATTGAAATGTTTCGTGAAAAATCCCGCCGCCGTTTTTTATTGCCGGACGAGGTGCCAAGATTTTTCAATGCGTTGGAATCCGAAGAAAACGAGTTGTTCAAAAATTACATATACCTGTGCTTATGGTGTGGTCAGCGTCGCGGAAATATGGCGACGATTAAATGGTCAGATGTGGATTTTGATCGTCGGGTTATTTATATCGCAGACACAAAGAATAATGATCCACAGACAATCGTGTTGGCAGATCAGCCTTTTGCCTTGTTATGCAAAATGAAAGCAGGAGCAACAAGTGATTGGGTATTTCCAAGCCCTGTAAAGTCAGAGACACACATTGTTGATATGCGAACGTCATGGCGTAATTTTTTACAACGTGCCGGGATTGAAGATTTTAGAATGCACGACCTGCGGCGAACATATGGCAGTTGGCTGACCCGTCGTGCCACCAATGAAACGATTATACAACAGGCGTTGGGCGATAAGTCCAAGGCCGCCGCGGCCGTTTATATGCAGGTGGAAGTTGACCCGGTGCGTGCAAGCATACAGGCCGCGATTGACGATATGGCCGCATTGGTCAAGCCAAAGAAAAAGGGTAAAAAATGATCAATGAAGAAATAAAACTTGTCGGGCAGCGATTGCAAAATGTATTGAATCTTCAAGAATCCAAGGATCGTCGCAAATGGGCGACCGAACATTGCGAAAATATAGATGTTTTATATGATCGTGTGATTGCGTTGACCCGCAATGCAATATCAATGTATGAGAAACGGGCAAAAATCAGCATTGGACAATTGGCAAAAAACATTGTTGAAAAAACAGAACTGACGAAATTGGGTTTTGAAAAATCCGGGTTGACGAAACGAGATTGGAATTTGGCCGGTGCGGCACGCTCTATCCAAAATATGCTGTATTTTACCGATATTTTTATCGGTTTTGAAAATGCAGATAGCGTTTCAATTAAAGAAAAAACAGAAAAAATGCAACCAATCATTTCCGCGTGGGAAAGTCGATATGTGGATTTCTCGGCAGCATTTTTATTGGTGGAATCTGCATCGCATAAAAAGAGTGGCGATGGCAAGGCAAATAAAACAAGGCCGATAAAGATATGGGCATTGGAACAAGCCCGCAAAATACGTGAAAAGAATCCATCAATCAGCAAAAGTCAAATCGCGGATAAAATTTATCGGGACAAATATGACCCTGAAAATTGGAAAACTCCGTTGACACAACACGCAGAGTTCAACACGATTTATGGTTGGATTCGTGCAGATAACACATTTAATTGATGTGCGTTTGTGAACATACATACACTTTTGTTCACAAGCGAATAAATCCGGTTGTTTTTGGATTTATTATGCCCTTGTAAATTTTAACAAGGGGTTTCAAATGCAAGATTACATTACTACAAACGAATTGGCGGCTTTGTTGAAAGTCAAAAAGAACACGATTGAACGTTGGCGGACAAATCGCGAATGCCCAATCCAATGGATAAAGGTAAAGCGTCGCGTCCTGTATGCGATGACCGACGTTCGTACATACCTTGAAAAACAAAAATGCGACCGGGTTTCCACCGGTTAAAAATCCCCAAGAATTTCACATAATTTATGCGTGCGGGAACGCCCGTGCCCATCACGCATAAATAAAACAATTACACGGGAACAGTTTTTAATAAATTTTCATTATCAACCCGCACCCCACGCGGAAAGGAAAACACCAAATGTCGTTGCAATTAAATTTTGAAAATTGGCAAGAATATGCTGAAATGGAAATCCCGGTTTCCAGAAATAGAATCGCCATGAAAGAAAATAGAAAGTGCCAAAAACAAGAAGAATTTGATTTTCGTCCCCTAACCAAATTGGAAATGCACGAAATAAAAATTGCCGAAGTCGCAGAACGGAATTGCAAAACAAAAAAAGAATGGCGTGATGCCGAGGCCGAAGATATACGGCACGGAACAATCGGAAATCCAACCGAAATGGGTGCCGAAGAATTATTGGGACGATACCGTAATAAAATGCAAATGGTCGATCGCGTGAAACTATGGTATTCAGATCAAATCGCAATCTGTGAATCACGTATTATTGAATTACAGGAACAGATCCCAATTCTTGCAAAAACAACCCGCAAACGGGCAATCCGGGGTGCGGCTAACAAATTAAATCATTGGGAAACGCGGCTGATTGGACTGGAATATAATTTAATGCGATATGAACACAAATCAAGGCGATACCAGGGGTTAAATATGAAATGGTTGGGGATTGTTATAAAAATAGAAATCGCGGCCATAGCGTGCCAAATCGCCGAAGAAAGACGTGGTGTCGGGAATAAATACGGATTCAATCCAAATGCAAAATCCCGCGAAACGGCGGAAATAATGTTTGTGGACTGATAAAATATCTTATAGACTGAAAATAATACGTAATTTTAGGAGACTTTATGCCCAAAGCTTATATATATAAAAACTGTCCTTATGGATCAAGAAATGAATTTGTATGTGCGGTATATGATAATGGTAAAGAAATCATATCAATTCCTCATAGTATTGGAGGAATATACTTACAACATATGGACAGACCCGTAATTTTAGGAGAAACTGGTATAAATATTTTGGCTTTACCTGGTGCTGATTCATCAATTGAAACTGATCTTGATGTCGGACAGGCAATCAAGTATGTTTGGAGGCCCGGTTTGAGGGTAAATATTGAAACTGTTCTAGAAACAAAGATAGATGAACGTGCAAAATCAAAAATAGACTTAAAGATTTTAATGCAAAAACTTGATGAGATTCTGTTGTATTTGGAACCCACTGCTGACAGTCTTAATACATATGGCCACAAGCTACGCGAACTTTTGATTCTTTCCTGTACAGAAATTGAAAATTCTTGGGGAGAATATTTGAAATTATCTGGTTTAAGTATAACAAGACCGACAACAAACGAATATGTGCGATTAAAATCCGCATTGTTTCTAGCAGAATTTGAAATAAGATTTTCACGACACCCTTTCATAAAAGTGCTTCGTCCCTTTGAATCTTGGGATGCTACAAATCCTACAACGTCTTTACCTTGGTATGATGCTTATAATCAAACTAAACATTCAAAAAATGACAATTTTAATAAATCTACGCTTGAAAACTGTCTTAATGCTATTGCAGCGAATATAATAATGTTTTGTGTCAAATATGGGCCATATGAAATTACAGCAGGTAATGATAACTTTGCCAATATTATTAATGAAAGTTTTGAGATTAGTCTTAATAATCCAGATCTGAAATCTTTTTATATACCTAAGATGGAAAAGCATACACACTCTGAACCGGGAAATGCATTTGTGAAAACTTGGACCGATGTTTCGAATGGTTGGAATTGGGACGTTTTGCCATTTTCTTTATAATTTCCTTATATTTTGACTTTTAACTCGTATACATATATAATTCTACCAACGCCCTGCTGTTTGTGGGACGTTAAAGACATTTGTTAGTGTGAACGGGTTTTTCCGCCCAAATAAGACTTAACTTTCAAATGTCCCGACTTTATGGTCGGGATGCTGTTGCTATATAACAGGGTTCGCCCAAAGGCAACGGGGTTATCTTATTGACCGGAAAACTCCCGACCACCACTTTCAAATGGTGGTCTTTTTTATACAAAAAGGAGTTTATGGTATGCAGAAAGAAACCATTATTATTGAAAAATCAAAAATTGAAAAAGTTTTCAGACGCCAAGTAATCAAACCACTAGATGGATTTTATCCAGCCACGGTTTGGGATAATTTTTACAATGGTGGTCTGATTGCAATTAAAACATGGTTTGCTTTGGGCTTAATTGATTCTGCCGAATATGGAAAATATTCAACGGAGTTTATCAAATATGCCATAACGAAATCCCAAACAAACGTTATCAGAGAAAAACAATAAAAAACAAGGAGTTTGAAAATGAAAAAGATAATAAACCATATTTTCGGAATCGTCGCTGGGCTATCAACTTTTATACTGCTGACTGGAATAATAGTCAGTTGGGTATCAAATATCCCATTCGTAGAAAATATAACGAAAGATTTTGTAATAGGTCAGATATTCGTTGAGATTATTGTGCTGGTAGTGCTGATCTTGACAAATGTCAACGATATTGCCGAATGGCTAACCAACGATAAATAAAGGATAGTAAATATGAAAAAATATATTGTATTGGCCTTGTTTTTGGCCGGGTGTGCCAAACCATATACCTGTATGAAAGCCACCGTAAATAAAAACAGCACTTATGAAAAAGCTGAGGCTTTTTGTATTGCGAACGAAGATGTTGAATATATGAAAAATAGCCAGTATACGAATGCTGATTTGTTGAAATTTGGCGATTATGTAATAAGCGGCCCAGGCAACAGCAATTGCAAATTTGACCGAAATGCCCGGGCATTGGAAGAACAACTGTTTTTCGGAAACTATAAATTTGCTGATGGCGGGAAATTGGATAAATTTACGAATGCTTACGTTTGTGAAAAAGGGTCTGTAAAAGCATATGAAAACTACTTAGTCAAACAAGAGGAATTGCGGATTGAAGAAGAAAACGCTGAAAAGGAACAAATGGCCGAGATCCAAAAAATAGAAAAGGAAATCGGTAAAAAATTATGTTCTTATGATGAATATGGCATATATGCTCTTTACACAATGGGAACCGTTCCAAAAAACTGTGGTTTCAAACTTGGCGAATTTGTAGTTTTGCAACAAACTAGTGGTGGCACTTTAATAACACCCGATTCCCGATTTGGTCATCATACTTTGAATGATGTATATTTTATATCCAAAAATAATACAGATTCTGGTGCCGTTGATAGTCAACGTATTCAGGGCGGATATTTTGAGAATGTTGGAACATATCAATATACTGCAACAACTGGGGTGACCAAAACTGTTTTGAAATTGAAACGCCTTTCCTCAATCAAACCAGACGAAGAATATTAATGAATGTGTGAAATAATATCTTTGGCAGAAATGCGAAAATACATCATAAATCTCGATGTAACTGATTCACAGTTGGTTGCGTTGTATGATCTTATGACGGAAATCGCATTTATGCTGTTGGAAGACAAAGGAATAAACAATGGCGGCAATGAGTGTGGAAGAATGCAGAAAATACCTGCCCGAACTGAACCATTTGCCTGACGCAGAAATAGTAAAGATCCGGGATAACTTGATCCAGATTATAAATTTTGTTTTTAACAATGTTCTAAAATACTAGTGTTCAGTGTATTTTATCATTTTTATAATGCTTGAATTTGCAACGTTTTAATGTATGATAAAACGAGCATTATAAAGGAATTTATGGGCATAAAATGATATTCAAAGGCCGTCCAATTATTAAAACCGAATGCGGAAATAAAAACTGGGTTTTTGTCGGCCGAATACCATTTGAATTTAATGGTAAAACATTTCACGATTTTCTTATTCAATTTTTGAAAACTAAGCTTGGTTATAAATGGTTGCAAGAACAGAGTAAATTATCCGACAATGAACAGCATATAATACTGCGGTGGTTCAAAGAGATGGGGGATTTGCAAAAAAATGCAACTGTAGACAAACACGGATTATTCCAAGCACCGCTAAATGGATCTGCAGCATCATTGTTAAAATTAGCATATTATTTATTTCTCGTCGGGAACAATGCAAAACTAGAAGAAATTATGCTTAAAAGACTGCGGGATAAAAGGTTCTTTCACGGTGCAATGTACGAGTTGTTTGTATTTTCTGTATTTGTTTATGCGGGATATAACATTGAATTGGAAAACGAACAAGATTTGAATGAGCAGCACCCTGAATTTGTGGCGACCAACAGAAGAACGGGCAATAAATATTCAGTCGAAGCAAAACTACGCAACAAAAAAGAAACGGATTCAGTTGGTAACATAAATATCTGGACGCAACTGACCAGGGCATTAAAGAAACAATTTGTATATTCTAAGATAATTTTTATTGATGCAAATTGTCCTTTGGTATCAGAAAATGAAATGCACCAACTGTTTGACAATATTGACAGACAGGTGGATAAAAAAGAACAAGATGCAGATCACGTGGATGAAGCTTTTTTGTTTGTAACGAATAATCCCTATCATTTTAGACCTTGGATGGAGAGAGAACAATCGGCAGTTTTAATTCGCGGATTCAGAAAATCAGACTATCACTTGTTGTTTCAGCCGATTTCAAGTAGGGCGGAATTTATCAGATTTTTAGAACTTCGGGATAAGTATAACGATTTATTAGATATTCATACAGCTTTCGGGGACTCTATTAAAATACCAGATTATTTTGGTGGCGATATAGAGGACAATATATACAAAGTATTACCAGTACTTGGATATTCTATAAAAAGGGTTTACGAAACGACAATTCAAGGAAAAAAAGTATCGGCTATTTTGGACGACTATATAATTGATGAAGTAAATGAAGAACTGTACCTTATATTCAAAAACGGAACAGAAACTTTTGTGGATATAAAAAAGTTATCAGCAAATGATATTATAAATCATAAAGATGCCCAACAAAAATTCATTGAATCGCAACAAAAAAATGTTATAAATGGCAAAACAATGTTGGAAATATATGATTGGTTGTATGTCACATATTCTCAAAGCACCAAAGAAAAATTGGTTGAATTTTTAGAGCCATATTATGATAAAAAAGAATTAGAATCAAAAACGCAACCTGAACTAGCCAGGATTTGTTGTGTGGGTTGGGCAGAAAGTATGTATTTTGCGAAATAGGATTATGTGATACATTATGGAAAATGCAATTTGGGTTATAGTCGTTTTTACCGTTATGGTATGGTTTGTTGTTCGTAAAACGCGACGGACAAATAATAACTGGTATAAATGGAAGTTTTTCGAAAGTACGCGAAATCGCGAGTTGATGGAAACCGTAACGTCTGCCGATCGTGGAACTTGGGCCGAACGGGATTTGGTTGTTGAACTTTTGAAATATGGCATTCCCGCCCCCACAATATATCACGATTTATACGTTAAAAGGCCCCGGGGCGATTTTTCGCAGATTGACCTTGTCGTTCCTACCAAAGTGGGTATTCTGGTGTTTGAGATCAAAGATTACAGCGGTTGGATATTTGGTCGTGGCAATCAAAATAATTGGATGCAGATTATGGGGTATGGCCGCGATAAATACCGATTTTATAATCCAATTATGCAAAACAACCGCCATATTTTGGAATTGCAAAAACAACTTTGTCGGGAAAAAGTACCATTCTATTCAATTATTGTTTTTTATGGCAATTGCGAATTGAAAGACATCAGTATGGTGCCGCGGCGAACATATGTTACCAAGGCTCATCGGGTATGCGATGTTATATATGAAATTATGGAAAATAACGAACCGGCCAATTACACCGACAAACGCGAGGTGATGCGTGTTTTACAAGACGCGGTTAAAAATGGCGAAAATACCGACACGGAAAATCAGCACATTGAGAATATCCGCGATATGTTGGGAAAAGATCGTGTGTTTGAATAAAAGAGCAGATAAAGTCTGTTTTTCTTTTAGTTTTACTAAATCGCCGCCAAACCCATTTCAGAAATAAATTGAGACGCAGGTAACTTTATCGTTTTGTCCGCATTCCACACGTGCTTTATGTCCTGCAAGAAAAGTTTGTGTGTAAAATGTCCTGGGAGGCACTGTGATGCCATAAGATATACACCTTTTTTGCCTCTTGTTATTGCGACAAACAATTTTCTGCGTTCTTCTTCGTGTTCAGCTTTTGACAATCCACTACGCGGTAAAACGTGCTGTTGTAATCCCACAATAAAAACGTAATCCGCTGCCAAGCCCTTTGATTTGTGAATGCTTAAAAAGTTCACTTTTTCTTTGTCAAATATTGGTTTGTCGTCGTAATAATTGTTATCAAAGAAACTTTCGGTTATTTTGCCGGCGGAATCAGCGATAATCTTTTCTTTCGCAACACCGGATTCAATTTTTTCAATATCAGCGATTCCGTTTTCTTTGCCCCATACGATTAAATTATTCACGGAAACAGCATTTTGATAAATTGTGTTCCAAAGAGAGGTCATAATTATTTTCGCTTTTTTTGAACGATATATGGACAAAATAAAGTACAGCAAGATAGACAGCTCCTTGTGCGAGTTTTGATCCCACATTGCCATAATTTTGTGTCGCAGGCGTATGCCAGCGGTTTTTTCTTTTTCGTCAATCAGGCACTCAATGCCGACTTCTGATAACACATCTTCCAATCCGTCAACAAATGCCCCGTATGGATAAAGCACCATAAAACTAGCATCAGGAGTATGTATTTTTATTTCGGCAATAGTGTCTTTTATGTAACGCCACATATCTGACAAATTAGACTTGTTCACAAACGATATATTTCCCGCCTTATCTTCAATAAAATGCCACTCTTTTTGAATTCGGGTGGTGTTATGTGTCAATAATGCTGTTCCTGCTTCAACTACTGTTTTGGGGCATCTATAGCATTTATGATGGTGTTCAATAACTTCGTTATCGTTATATGCCGCGATGGCGATTTCCGGTGTAGACCCTTTGAATTTATAAATGCATTGGTCGTCGTCACCCAATAATATAGTTTCTGGTATGTATGACATTATTGTCGTAACCAATTCAAATTCCTTGGTATTGAAATCTTGAATTTCGTCGGCCATAAAAAGATTTTTTCCTGCAAAGAACCGTTGACATTCTTCGGGATTATTTTTTAACAATTGAATAGCTTCGGAGATCATGGTGTCAAAAGTTATGCAGTTTAGTTCTTTGATCAGCCATAGAAATTTGTCATCCGTATCGGCAAGTTTTTCTAAAAATGTAATTTCTTCGCTCGATAAAACATACTGTGGGGCGGCGGAAAAATGTTTATAAAGTTGAAATGCCAAACTATGTAATGTTTTACAGTTTTGTGGACTCAATTTTTCAACATCGTTTTGCAAGTCTTCAATGGTCGCGTTCGTAAAAGAGACGATCAATAATTCGCTTGCGTCTTTTTCTGCACATAATTCTTTAATTTTTGTTGTCTTGCCCGTACCTGGGCCTGCTAATAATATTTTAGCCATGAATTACACCTTTAATTATTTTATTCAATTTTACTTTAATCGACGTTGGAATGCAAGGTTGTATTAAACTTGAAAAGTTAGCTGCGGGGTCTGTGGCTAACATTTATAAATAAAAAATACCGTTCGGGATTTCCGAACGGTGCAGTTTTCTGGTGGTCTTGGCGGGACTTGAACCCGCACGGCTGCAATAGCCAATGGATTTTAAGTCCACAGCGTCTACCATTCCGCCACAAGACCAGATCCACCAATTTCGGCCAATCTTTATTTCAAAAGTTAGCCATATGTTAGCCACAAGTTTTTCCATAATCCGGAATTACAAATAACCCTTTGATTATGCCGGATTGTTTTGTGTTGCTGTCAATCAATCCATAAGATTTTAAGTCCTCAGCGTCTACCATTCCGCCACAAGACCAGATCCACCGTAAAATAATTTAAACCCTGCGTAACAAGGTTTACTTGGAATTCGTTTTGGTGGAGCTGATGAGATTCGAACTCACGACCTCTGCATTGCGAACGCAGCGCTCTACCAACTGAGCTACAACCCCAGAATATTTGGTGGGCATAAGAAGACTCGAACTTCCAAGGGTTGCCCCACTAGTACCTGAAACTAGCGCGTCTACCAATTCCGCCATATGCCCGAAATTGAAACCAAGCGAGCAGAATAATAACTCAACTTATGAGGTTTTGCAACAAGAAAAAACCGGCATTGCCGGTTTTTTTATCTAAGACCTTTTGATCTGCAACACTCGGCTGCACCACTGCGCCAGTCAGAAAATCCAGAAGATGGATCACGCAAATCTTTCCATGGTTGCCATCCGTTGCATTTTTTCCCCATTCCCTGGCCTGTGCATTTTGCATAACGGCGCAAAGTACATGTTTGTGTTGATACCTTTCCGGTATCCGTTGTGCATTTTACAACCACATTTTGATTTCTGGCATCGTTTTTTCCCAGTTCTTTTGAAGACAATAACTGATAAGCATTTGCACCGCTGACAGATAGACCAAAAATCATAAACCCAATTCCAAAAAATAAAGAAAGCTTTTTCATTTTTATCTCCTTGGTTCCTTATATATAGATTATAGGTAATAAAAAATAAAAATACAATGGGAATATATTTTTAATATGTTGTCCAAGGTTGATCATTCATAATTAAATAATATAATTGTGCATCTGGCGTTTCTGGATTTCGTATTATTGGACGAACAACAAATATATCAACGGAACACGCTTTGTTTCCTTCGTCTTCCTGGGTTTCGTTCAAGTCTTGGCTGAATTTTGATGCAAAGTCCATCGCTTGCAAATATGCTGCATCGTCATCTGCTTGGTTTATTGAATCGCCGGCCCACATAAGCCACATCCCATAATTCACAACATTTTCTTGGCCTGTCAAATCATCCGCAGATAATAATCCCAAAGGTTTGAATTCAATGTTACTTGTAAATTCCCCGGTACTGGTCTCGGTCCAGTCATACATATCACCAGCGAATTTTAATGTTCCATACATAATTCCGGTCGCTTGTTCTAATTTACCAAGCTTGCCAATGTTTTTTAATGTTGATTGAAATAAACGGTCAAGTATTTTTCCAGATTTCATACTTGCCCGTGCAACTTTTGTACCACGATTAATTGTTTTGCCGCCAGTATTTATCGCTTTAAAAGATTTCCATGCTCTTGCAATAACGTTTCCACGCTGTGGAATTTTTATTGACTTTAATGCACGTCTCCACTTCATAACTTCTTCAAAAGATTTGCTACTATTTTTGTATTTTTCAACATTTTCAATTTTTTCTAATTCTTTTATTTTTGTTGATATATCTTTTAATTCATCCGCCTTGGCGGCATATTTAGTTGCATCTTTTACTCTATCAAGTTGACTTAATTCTTGTGTTATTTTTGTTGATTGTGCCCCAAGTCTTATATAATCTTGAACTTTATCTATCTTTTCTAAATCTTTTATAACTACGACTAAATTTTTTGCAGTTTTACTAGCGCGGACAGCTTTGGTTGTTCCTAAAATTGCTGTTCCTGTTCCAATTGTTGCAATTGTAATAGCAACATCTAATCCAATTTCTGCATAGCTTATCCACTGTAAATTTACATCACCTGCAACATAATAATCATTAGAGTCATCTTTTATATCAACTGTTTTTTTGCCAGCAATGTTTACAATTTCATTGTTATTTGCCAGTGCGCTTTTACTGGTGCATTGATTGCCGGACGGATAAATAGAATTAATATTTTGTTCAATATATTTCAGTGAAATTGTATTATTTTTTCCTTCGCCAACAAAGTTATCCAGACTACCGTGTTGTACAACCAAAATTCCATACCAAGCTGGTTCAGTATTTACCCAAATTGCGGGATCATCAGGCATACCAATACGTGGACTGGGGTTTGTTTCCGGCAGTGACATTTTATTTGCAACCATCAGTCTTTGTTTTAATATTTTTGGCTGGGTTTCATAGTTTATAACTATTCTACGCCCTTCTGGAAAATGATATTCAATCGGCTGAAATGTAATTGTTTCATCATCAGTTGCGTTTACAATTTCTTGGCAATTCAAAATTTGTTTAATAATTTCAGGTGATTGAAAGTTTTTATAAATCCATGCTTTGATAACATAGTCTGGATCGGTTTCATTAACTTCGTTTGATGTTTCAGACAAAGCGTTTGCAAAAATTTCGGACGCGCAATCTGGCTGCATTATTTGTGGTTCAGAAACTTGGTTTTCTGGATAGTTTTGATTTTCAATATTATTTTGTTGTGCATCAGGAAAATCCTGGGCATAAGTGGCACAGGAAAAAAATAAAACAAAAACAAAGGCAGTAAGAAACTTTCCCACAAATTCTCTCTCGGTACGGATATAATTATATCAGAAAATTAATACAAATTATAGTTTTATTAGTTTAATTATCTATCAAAACACTATCATTTTCCATACGAAGATCAAATTTCCATTGTCCGCTTTCACCATTAATGTCTTGTAAAAATATTCGTACAGGGTAAAGATAGAGTTTCCACATTTTTCCATCACACGCGCCTTTGTCTGCAATGTTCGGTACTTGTGAAATAATCTTATTTTTCTGTTCAACAGTCATTGAAAACATTTCACCATTCTTGAACAAAATATTGCCACTACTAGCATTAAAAGCAAATTTGTTACCACGAAGTTCTGGAAACGTCGGTCTTATAACATCTGTTGTAAATAAATCCGATATAGTATCAGTAACACCGTTATCTGTAATATTAACACACCCTTCCCAATCACTCATTGTTTTTCTTACTTCTAATTTACTTGAAGCTATTGCGATATTTTGAGATGTAACTACAGCAGTGGCACCAGCACTCCAAACAGTAGCACCAACAGCTGTACTTGCTCCAACAACGGCACATACACCAGAAATTGCACATGCTACTGCACCAGCAACTATAACAGAACCAACTATTATTCCTGTTGCCCTGCCACCAATCACATACCATGGATTTTCAGTTACCAAAAAAGTAAAATTTTTGGAATTTGGGTCATAATTAAATTTATCTATAACAATTGTTTTAATTTCACCCCAATCCACAGACAAATTATCACCAACACTAAAATTATTCCATCCATACTCAAATTTAAAATCAGAACAAACACCTTGAAGATTTTTTAGAATAGCATCAGCAATCAAGTCGTTAATAGTATAATCGTTATTAATCTTTCCAAAATTAAATACAACTTCGCAACCAATAGCATTTTCACAACTAACAGGGTGTTCACAATCAGCACCAAACGCAAAGATTGGAATAGATAAAAATAAAAAAGCGAAAAATACCAATTTCTTTATCACTTTTTTGCCTTTTTCATAGCTTCTATAAAATCATCCAGTTGTTTTTGCTGAGAACCATTCAGTGTATGATTAATGTTTGAATTTGTATCTTTTTTATAAGAATTGTTGTTATCAAAATCTTTTTTTTCGGTGGGGTTGTTTGAATAATTTTTTTGTCTCTGGCGTTCCAGATATTTTTCGTCGCTTTCAACATTCAGACCCTGATAAGAACAATTTTTTATACAAACTTTATTACCATTTGCATCAGTACTGTAAACCGGTGCCCATTCTTCATAACCTGCTTTGGCATTATCCATTCTTTCTTTGAATGTTAAATTCGCAGCAGTTTCCGGCATCTTGGTTGCAGTCAAAGTTGTATCTTCTGCATTCTGTGCCTGTAAATTATTTAATTCCTTGGTACGACCAACGATGTCACCAAACCATTCTTCGCCATGCCATTGGGGCGATTTTGGTGCATATGGATTTTCTATTTTGAATTTATTTTCGTCAGAATTATTTCCAGGAAATACAGCTGTTGGAAAATTTGTGTTTTGGACCGCAGATCCATACTGTGAAACATAATCATTAAATGCTGAATCAACAAAGCCACTGCATGCAGTTACGTAATTATGACCTGGGATATTAGAAAGTTGAACCATAATTGCAGGTTTTACTTCATCAAGTTTTGTGCCGCTGCAATTGTTTTTTGCTGAACAAACTGATGCAACAACCCTGGATACAACAGATTGGCATTCGGATGTGTTCAAATCTGCACCCTGGACATAAATTACCTGGGGCATTTTTTGATTATAAGGTGCATTCTTGGTCCAAAAAGGATTTGATGAATAATTCTGAACATTTTGAATTTCGCCATATTTTGACAATGGCTGGGTGCTTGCTACAGGAAAATCAACCGCCAATGCAGATGCTATTGGTGTAAAAGTAGCAAAAAAATAGATAGAAATTTTTTTCATCTCTCGCGTTAATTATATCAAAAACCACAGGCTAATCAAAGACAAAATTCCACCGATAAAAAAGAAAGGTGCAAAAGGTATATATTTTTGCTTTTTGCGCAGTCCCCAAATAATCCCAATTATACATGATATTACGATTGCAATTGCCAGTCCTGTCATTCCTAGCCAGATTCCACCAGCAGCCAACAGCTTTACATCACCCATTCCAATTGGTGAAAATTCGTTTTTTTGTTTTTTTGTTTTTTCAAAAATAAAACCAATTATTGTACCGATTGAATACCCGAACGCTGCAGCAATGGCAGAGTCCGACACAGAAGAAATCCATGGAAAAAATGTCACAATCAATAGTCCCATAATTAAAAATGGGAATAAATAGACATCTGGGATAATTCTGCGGCGAAAATCCGCAACGGATATTTTATATGCACAATAGATTGACCCCAATAATAAAATTGCAAATATCAATTGATAAAACATGTTTTTCCTCTTGCCCTTCGATTCGTAACTATGCTACAATTATTGCATTAATCATAACAAGGAAATTTTCAAATGAGCAAAGGTTGGGATAACGCGACGTTAAAAAAGTTAAAAGCATTGACTGGTAAAGGATTGTCAACCGCAGAAATTGGCAAAAGATTGGGGATTTCTAAAAATGCTGTGGTTGGAAAATTAAATAGACTTGGGTGGAACTCTAAGGCGGGTGGTGTTGATACCAAGCCAGCTGAAAAAAAGACGGTTGTCAAAAAAGTAAAAGAAGCTCCGGTTACTAAGAAGGTAAAAGCACCTGTTGAAAAACCTGTGGCTAAGACAGTTGTTATAGCTAAAAAGCCTGTAAATAATAAAATTGAAAAAGCAGCTGTGAAAGTTGCTGAAAAAACTACCACAAAACTAGACAAAAATTCATCAAAAAATCTGGCTATGCACCAAAGAATAATTCAGCATTCGTTGGAAATGGCAAACTTGAAGTGTGATCAATGTCGTTGGCCGATCGGAAACCCAGATTCCGAAGATTTTCATTTTTGCGGCGAACCTGTTTTTGTTGGAAAGCCATATTG
>JAFGMU010000014.1 GCA_016927395.1 Alphaproteobacteria bacterium | reverse complement strand
TAGTAACTAGACGTATTCTAGTAGAAAAAAAGAAACTATAAATAAAGGACAGTAATATGAAAAAATTGGTATTAACGTCACTTCTGGCTGTATTCGCAGTATCTTCTGCTGATGCGGCAAATATAAACTATGGAAATCCATTGTATCGCCCAGATGCAAACCATTTCTATAGCCAGACTTCTTTGGATATGGATACAGACTATAACTATTTCACTATGGGTGAAGAATTTGGTTACGGTATTACTAATAAATTGTCTGCAATTTTGAAAACTGCTGGATCTTATGATTCTTCGGATACAGCAATTGATAAATTCAGCTGGGATAATATGTCATTGGGTTTGAACTATCGCTATATTGATATGGGTGCATGGAAAGCAGATGCTTATGCCGATGTTTCGCAAATTTATGACACAACCCAAGATCTGGAAACAATTTATTATAACTGGAGAGCAGGACTGAAATTCGGTTATATGACATCCGATTGGACCGTTGCCATGATTGCCCAGGCAGATTATTTAAAAGATGATATTGAAAATTATAGCTATGATTCTATTGGTATGAAATTAGGATTAGAAGGTCAGTATGTTATGGATAAAAACTGGAATATGGTTGCAGGATTGGATTATAATTTCAATTTAACAGATGAATATTATGAACATAATCCATTGAATGCAAAAATTGGTATTAACTATAACATGGATGCAACAAAGTATGTTGGTATCTATGCAACCAGAGATCTGAAAGCCGACTCTACAAATGATTTGTATGGAATGGGTGTAAAATTCGGAATCGATTTCTAAGGTTAAAAAACTATAAAAATCCGGCTTTGTCCGGATTTTTATTTTGTCATAAATATAAAAAATCCTGAAACACAAGCTTTTATTTTTTATTTTTTAAGAAAAGCTTAATTTTTTAAGGTTTTTTCTGATATTTTTCTTGACAAGGTTGCCGACCAAAGTTATAGTGTATTCGCTTTCCGTGTAATCAAGGAAAGAGAAAAAGCAATGAAATCTGTATACTCTGACGGATTTATAATCACGCAAAATGGCGTTGAAATAAGTCTGATAGGCAGGTTTTATGCAGAAAAAACGTTGAATAAACAAAGAGATTTTTGAATGCCAACAGTACAACAACTGATTCGTAAAGGTCGCAAACCAGTAGTTAAGAAAAGCGACTCTCCAGATATGAAAAGCAATCCGCAAAAACGTGGTGTTTGCACACGTGTTTATACAACCACACCTAAAAAACCTAACTCTGCTCAGCGTAAGGTTGCCCGTGTTAAATTGGCAAACGGTCGCGAAGTTACTGCTTATATTCCAGGTGAAGGACATAATTTGCAGGAACATAGTGTTGTTATGATTCGTGGTGGAAGTGTAAAAGACTTACCAGGTGTTAAATATCATATTATCCGTGGTGTATTGGATACCAAGGGTATTGATGCTAGAAAGCAAAGTCGTTCACTGTACGGTGCGAAAACAAAAAAATAATGCACGGTTTTAATAACTTGTGAGTAACTCGCAAAAAAAAGCGAGTGAAGAAAAAAGGAAAAAATAATGTCAAGACGTAATAGAGCAATTAAACGTGAAATTTTACCGGATTCCAAATATAACAATTTGGTTGTTGCAAAATGCATCAATGTTATTATGTGGGATGGTAAAAAAGAAGTTGCAGAAAATATTGTTTACGGTGCATTGGAAAGATTAAAGAAAGTTGCAAAAGATGGTAATGAATTGGTAACTTTTTTAGAAGCTGTTGATACTTTGAAACCATCTATTGAAGTAAAAGGTCGTCGCGTCGGTGGTGCAACATATCAGGTTCCGGTCGAAGTTCGTGCAGCACGTCAACAGACATTAGCATTACGTTGGTTAATTGATTTTGCACGCAAACGTTCGGAACGTTCAATGGAAGAAAGATTGTTTGGTGAACTGCGTGACGCTTTGAATGGTCAGGGTAATGCGTTCAAGAAAAAAATTGATACACATAAAATGGCTGATGCTAATAAAGCATTTGCTCATTTCCGTTGGTAAAAAGATTTTTAAAAAGAAATTAAAGAAATAAAAAAGAATTAAGGAAAGAAAATGTCAGTTGGAAAAACCGCACCTTTGCATATGTACCGTAACATCGGCATCATGGCTCATATTGATGCTGGTAAAACTACAACATCTGAACGTATTCTTTTCTATACAGGTAAAAATTATAAAATCGGTGAAGTACACGATGGTGCCGCAACTATGGACTGGATGGTTCAAGAACAGGAACGCGGTATTACAATTACTTCTGCTGCTACAACATGTTTTTGGCGTGATCATCGTGTTAATTTGATTGATACCCCGGGTCACGTTGATTTTACAATGGAAGTTGAACGTTCTTTGCGCGTTTTGGACGGTGCAGTTGCAGTATTTGAATCTGTATCTGGTGTTCAACCACAAACAGAAACAGTATGGCGCCAGGCTGATCGTTATAATGTTCCACGTATTTGCTTTATTAATAAAATGGATCGTATTGGTGGAAACTTCTTCCGCTGTGTTGATATGATTCGTGAACGTTTAGGTGCAAATCCATTGGTTTTGAATTTTCCAATTGGTGCAGAATCTGACTTTAAGGGCGTTGTTGACGTAGTTGAAATGAAAGCTATTATCTGGGAAGATGAAAATGGAAGCAATCCTGTTTATGCTGAAATTCCAGAAGATTTGAAAGAAAAAGCTGACGAATTGCATGCACGTTTGATTGAAGAAGTTGTTACACAAGACGATGCAGTTATGGAAGCTTATATGGAAGGCAAAAAGCCAGAAATAGAAGAAATAAAGAAATTGTTGCGCAAAGGTACAATTGCACAATCTTTCGTACCAGTATTGTGCGGAACGGCATTCAAAAACAAAGGTGTTCAACCCTTATTGGATGCGATTGTTGATTATTTACCATCTCCTTTGGACATTCCAGCTATCAAAGGAACTAAGATGGACGGTGAAACAGAAGATGAACGTCATCCGGATGCAACAGAACCTTTCAGTGCTTTGGCATTCAAAGTTGCAAACGATCCGTTTGTTGGTAACTTGATGTTTATTCGTATCTATTCCGGAAAATTATCAGCAGGTTCTTATATTTATAACTCTACACGTGATAAACGTGAACGTGTTGGTCGTATGTTGTTGATGCACGCGAATAATCGTGAAGAAATCAAAGAAGCATCAGCTGGTGACATTATCACATTGGTTGGTATGAAAGAAACAATTACTGGTGACACATTGTGTGATGAAGACAAACCAATTATTTTGGAAAGCATACATATTCCAGATCCAGTTATGTCAATCGCAGTTGAACCAAAAACCAAAGCTGATATTGAAAAAATGTCATTGGGCTTGCAAGCGTTGGCAAAAGAAGATCCTTCGTTCCGCGTATCTGTTGACCAAGAATCTGGTCAGACAATTTTGGCAGGTGTTGGTGAATTGCATTTGGAAATTTTGGTTGACCGTTTGCTGCGTGAATTCAAAGTTGATGTTAATGTTGGTGAACCACGTATTGCATATCGTGAAACATTCCGCAAACCAATTTCAGAAGAATATACACATAAAAAACAGTCTGGTGGTTCTGGTCAGTACGCCCAGGTTAAAATTGAATTTGAACCATGTGAACCAGGTGCCGGTTATGAATTCGAAAATAAAATCGTTGGTGGTTCTGTTCCAAAAGAATATATCCCAGGTGTTGAAAAAGGTTTAAAGATAGCACAACAGACAGGTGTTCTGATTGGTTATCCAACAGTAGATTTCAAAGCAACATTGGTAGATGGTAAATATCACGAAGTTGACTCTAATGTTTTGTGCTTTGAAATTGCGGCGCGTGCATGCTTCCGAGAAGCTATGCAGAAAGCATCGCCAAAATTATTAGAGCCGATTATGAAACTTTCTGTTAATACACCAGAAGAATATGTCGGTGATATTATCGGTGACTTGAACAGTCGCCGCGGACAAATCAATGGTATCGAGACTCAGTTTGGAAATCAGTTGGTTTCAGCTTTTGTTCCACTGGCTAATTTGTTCGGATATGTCAAAACATTGCGTTCTTTGTCACAGGGTCGTGCAAATCCATACATGGAATTGTCCCATTACGACGAAGTACCATCAAATGTTGCAGACGAAGTTATTAAAAAAATGACAAAGTAAGAGTTTAACAACAAAAAAAGAAGCCTAAGGAGAAAACCATGGCAAAAGAAAAGTATGTAAGAAGTAAGCCGCACGTCAATATCGGTACCATTGGTCACGTTGACCATGGTAAGACCACATTGACAGCTGCTATCGTTCATTACTATGGCGTAGGTGCTGATAAAAACAAAGGTGTTGATCAAATCGATAACGCCCCAGAAGAAAAAGCACGTGGTATAACGATTAACACAGCACACGTTGAATACGAAACAGAAACACGTCACTATGCACACGTTGACTGCCCAGGACACGCCGACTATGTTAAAAACATGATTACCGGTGCTGCTCAGATGGACGGTGCTATATTGGTAGTTGCTGCAACAGACGGTCCAATGCCTCAGACACGTGAACACATCTTGTTGGCACGTCAGGTTGGTATTCCAAAGATCGTTGTTTATTTGAACAAATGTGATTTGGCAAAAGACGCAGAATTGCTAGAATTGGTTGAAATGGAAGTTCGTGAATTGTTGTCCGCAAACAACTTTGACGGCGCTGCTACACCAATTATCCGCGGTTCAGCTGTTTCTGCAGTAGAAGGTAAAAACGACGGTTTGGGCAAAGAATCAATTGATGCTTTGTTGAAAGCATGTGATGAATTCATCCCACAGCCAAAACGTGAAACAGAAAAACCATTCTTGATGCCAATTGAAGACGTATTTTCAATCACAGGTCGCGGTACCGTTGTAACAGGCCGTATCGAAGCTGGTATCATCAAAGTTGGTGAAGAATGTGAAATTGTTGGATTGCGTCCAACACAGAAAACAACTGTAACTGGTGTTGAAATGTTCCGCAAATTGTTGGATCAAGGTGAAGCCGGTGATAACGTTGGATTGTTGTTGCGTGGAACAAAGAAAGAAGATGTAGAACGTGGACAGATTATCTGCAAACCAGGTTCTATTACACCACATACAGAATTTGAATCTGAAGTTTATATCTTGACAAAAGATGAAGGTGGACGTCATACAGCGTTCTTCGCTAACTATCGTCCTCAGTTCTACTTCAATACAACAGACGTAACAGGCACAATTGGATTGCCAGCAGATAAAGAAATGGTTCTGCCAGGTGATAACGTTCGTATCAAGGTACAATTAATTGCACCAATTGCTATGGACGAAGGTCGTCGCTTTGCTATCCGCGAAGGCGGACGCACAGTTGGCGCCGGAGTTGTGTCAAAAATTATCAAATAATTAAGTTATTTGAACAAAATCAACAGACAGGCTTAAGTCTAAAACTAAGATCTGTCTGTTGATAACGATTAAGATAAGGAAAACGAACAATGGTACCAGCATCTAAGATTCGCATTAAATTGACGGCGTTTGACCACAGGGTCTTGATGGAGTCCGTGGAAGAAATTGTCAAAACTGCAAAGCGCACAGGCGCAGATGTCGTAGGACCTGTTCGCTTACCGACACTGATTCAAAAATTTACAGTCAACCGTTCGCCTCACGTGGACAAAAAGTCTCGCGAACAATTCGAAATCCGCAATCATAAAGCGGTTGTAGATATTGTTAATCCAACCCCTCAGACAGTAGATGCCTTGATGAAGTTGGACTTGGCCAGTGGTGTTGATGTGAAGATTAAATTGTAAAGATATTGGTTTTAATATTATCAGTATCTAGATAAAGGCATAATAAAATGAAACGTAGCGGATTAATAACAACAAAAATAGGAATGACACGATTGTTTGATGACAATGGTGTTGCACACAGCATAACAGTTTTA
>JAFGMU010000013.1 GCA_016927395.1 Alphaproteobacteria bacterium | reverse complement strand
TGGAAAAGCAGTTTCAACAACACCCTTTAACAGAGCAGACGCATCAGAAACACTGAAAATCATATCTGGTTTAACAAAAGGTTCTGGTTTCTGTATCATTTATTCAAGTCCTGCATATTTCGCCAAAAACATTGCTTGTTTATCAACTTCATTCGTAAATATCTGTGATTTACCAATACGTGTTTCCAGTTTTCCCTTAGAATAATCATATCTTGACCATTGATCATAAGTTATATCAAAAATTTTACCAGATGGTTTATGAATAAGCCACCAATGTAACGGACCAGAAATCAAAGACCAAATATCGGAACCACCTGTATTCTTCATAATATAATAACTTGCAATCAAACAGAATCCATTTCCCATATTATGTTTATTATCATTAAACATAATATTATAAAGTTTTTCATCGCTGATAGCGCTTCGTAATTTTTCTATAATATAAGGTAACGAGAATCTATATTGAATAAAACTATAATCACCCGATAATTTTACGAGTTTTTGTGTTCCAACATAAAATTCTTCTTTTGATTTTATCACGAATTGTATTATATCAAACCAAATTAAAATTTCAAATTATAATTCTGTCAATGGCCAGCGGGGGCGGGGGGCAATTGGTTCTGTTACAACTTTACCAACCAGATAATTTTCAATTCCAGCCCATGCAATCATTGCACCATTATCAGTGCACAAGTTTAATGGTGGGGCTGCAAAAATCATTCCATTTTCAGTTGCCATTTTTTCCATTGAACTGCGAATTGCAGAATTCTTGGCTACACCACCAGCAACGACCAAAGTTTTTGGTGCAGAATTTATAACGCGTTCATCATGTAATGCATTACCCAAACGATTTATTATACAATCAACTACGGATGCCTGGAATGATGCACAAAAATCATTTATAAATTCATCAGTGTATTGTGTTGTGTATTTTGCCAAAAATGTTCTGGCGGCCGTTTTTATTCCAGAAAACGAAAAATCACAACCCGGTTTATCACACAGTGGACGTGGAAACTTGAATGCTTTTTTATTACCGGATTGTGCACGTGTATCCACAATTGGCCCACCAGGATATCCCAAACCCAACATTTTTGATACTTTATCAAATGCCTCACCGGCACTGTCGTCAAGCGTCTGACCAATCAACTCATATTTTCCAACACCACTGACCAATAAAATCATAGTATGACCACCACTGGCCAAAACCAATAAGTAAGGAAATGGAACACTGATAGATTCTGTTTTATTATCACCGGCTGATGCACCGCGCAAACGTGGTACCAACGCGTGTCCTTCTAGATGATTTACCGCAACTAATGGTTTACCCGTGCTTTGTGCAATTCCAACAGCTGACATCCAACCAACCAAAACCCCACCAATTAAACCAGGTCCAGCAGTAGCTGCAATTACATCAATGTCCGAAATAGTTTTACCAGCATCGGATAATGTTTTATTTATAACTTCATCTATTGCTAAAATATGTGCACGTGCAGCTAATTCAGGTACAACGCCACCATATTTTTGATGTTCGGGAACTTGTGAATAAATCACGTGCGATAAAATATTTCTGTCTGAATCAACCACCGCCGCAGATGTTTCATCGCAGCTGGATTCAATCCCAAGACACAGTATTTTTTCTTTCATTTTATTTCATACAGGGCGATGCCCAAATTCTTTTTATTCTTTTTACGTGCATTGATATATTTTACAAAGTCTACATCTGTAACTATATTTTTGTCCGAAGATGCGTGGCGCAATATTCCATTCGGTAATAAAAATCCAATATGAGATATTGCCAAATCAGTACCTATTTTAGCATGAATTTTTGGATTATCCATTACAAATACAACAATCAAAGATTTATCAGTTTTTATGTTTTTTATTTCAGAATAAGGTATGTATTCCAGTTCTGTTTTAACTATTGGTGTAATGAAAACAATTTTATGAATCTTTTTAAGCCAATTTTCTTTATCAATAGTAACCTTTCTTATTTTTGTTTTACCAAAAGAACTTGTAACATTTTTTATCAAATTCGAATTGTTTTTTAACCAATCAGTTTCAATAAAATGGTTTCTGTTTAAAAAGCCAACTTTTCCATTTTTATATCTGATGTTTTTTAACGATTTTTCATCACCAGCAGCCATAGATGTTTCAACAAATGTTACACAATCAAACGCATCTTCACGAATCAAGGGGTCTGTATCCGGTGCAAATTCTTCACCCAGTGGATTCAATACATATTTTGCACCCAAGTACTCACAACCAATATATTCACAACTATGTGCACGCGCATTTGTGAAAAAAAGTGATACAAAACATATTAAAAAAATTAAATATTTTTTGTTTATCAAATTCCTGCCTCTGTTTATTTTTTTGCAGGTTGATAATTTCTAGATATTATCTTTTAATTGAATGCCCATAAAGCAAAGCGAAGCCGCATCACGAACAGTCATATCAGCAGAATTAGGCAAAGAAGAAACTTTATCCAAACATTTTACCATAAGACCATTGTTATCTTCGGTACCTGTTAGAATTTTAACCGCAGCGCTTCGACGTTCAATCGATGCTGATGTCCAATGACGCATACTGTCATTTTCTAAATTGCTGGCTTTGTGATAAAAAAAGAACCCAACAGAAACCAAAATCAAAACTGCTATTCCAATAACTAATTTCAAATGTTTTTTAAAAGCATCCATATCATCCTCACTCACACTTTACTAACCATAAATCATAATCCGCATTTTGCAATGGACTTTTACCTGGGTCATTACGACTCATCCAATTGCTGAAAATTTTTCCCTCGGAATTTTTAGATATCTCTATGAACATAAAAAAATCTTCGGGTTGAAAAGGGTCTGTCTGTTTACAAGTACGAACCAATAAATTTAATTTTTCGTATTCTGTATGCTTACCAACAGTAAGATTTATAGTCTGAGATTTTCCAGCAGCTTTGTTCATAATTTTTATAACTGCTGTTTTCTTGTCGATATATGCATTTGCTGCTGACATACCAGACAAAAAGAACAGGGGCACAAACAATAAAAAAATGTATTTAGCAATTTTCATTTTTTGTACCCCAATATTTTTATTATTTTGCTGAATTTTTTTCAGCAGAAGCAGCCGCCAAATCTTCAACGATACGTGCCTTTTTACCAGACAGTCTGCGCAGGAAGAATAATTTTGAACGACGAACTTTACCAATACGTGTTTTTTCGATTTTTTCAATCGAAGGGCTGTACAATGGGAACTTGCGTTCTACACCAACACCGTATGATTCACGACGTACAGTAAACGATGCATTTGAACCAGATCCATCACGTGCGATAACAACACCTTCGAAAATCTGAATACGGAATTTATCACCATCTTTGATTTTTACGTGAACTTTCAAAGTATCACCTGATTTGAAATCTGGGATTTTTTTGTTTTCAGTCAGTTTTTTAATTTGTTTTTCTTCTATTTTTTTAATTATGCTCATTTTTTACTTTCCTTGTTTTTTAAGCAATTCCGGACGACGTTCTTTTGTTATTTCGTCCGATTTTTGTTTCCGCCATCTTTCTATGTTGCCGTGATGACCAGACAGCAGGACTTCTGGGACATTTCGTCCACGCCATACTGACGGGCGGGTATACAACGGCCATTCCAACCCCCCGATTTCAAAACTTTCATTTACGGTCGTTTCCAATCCGCCATGGACCACATTATCCATCAGACGAACCAAACTGTCAATAAAAACCTGCGCGGCAATTTCACCGCCGGACAGAATATAGTCGCCAATAGATATTTCCATTATATCATATTCTTCGATGATACGCTCATCAATTCCTTCGTATCTTCCACAAATTAACGTAAAATCACTGGAATTTTTTACAAACTCACGTGCCAACGACTGATTCCAAACAACACCACGGGGCGAAAAATATACGATTTTACCGCGTTTTTTATGCGGAATACTGTCAATTGCAGAACCCAGAACATCTGGTAACATTACTTGGCCCGCACCACCACCAAACTGTGAATCATCAACACTGCCATAATTATCTGCTGCAAAGTCACGAATGTTTATTGCGTTAAATGACCATATTTTGTTTTCCAATGCGCGTCCAACAACACCACCGGATAACGTACCGGGAAACATTTCTGGAAAAATAGTCAATATATTAAAATTCATTTTTGTTTACTGTTCAAAATATTTTCTTCAAGAATATAGAAAAATTGTCCGCTGCACTTTCTGTTTTTTAACAATGGGTGTTCTGTGCAAATTTTACCACCAGATTTTTTACAAACTTGATTACAGAAAAATATATAATTCCCTTCAACTACGCTTTCTTTTTCGGTGATAAGCTGGGGTGCATATATTTTCATACTACCCTGGTCTGTTTCCAAATTGAATATTTCAAATTGAAATTGTGTGGATTCCCATGAATGAACTGATATAATTTTTGGCATGTTAATATCCTTTTTTTTGGTTTATAACATTCTCAACTAATTTATTTCAATTCAGATACTGATTATACCTTTTTTTAAATTCACGTCTGCGCCAATAAAAGAAATCATTTCACCAGATTCAAGTTCCAAAATATCACCAGCACCAAAGTTTTGAATTGATGATACCTTTCCGATTTCTTTACCAGAAACCATAACTGTCATACCTATTAAATCAGTCTGATAATATTCGCCTTGGGGCAATTCGGGCAGGGACTGGCGATCAATAAACAATTCTGTCCCACGCAATTTTTCTGCATCGTTCCTGTCATTTATACCATATATTTTGCAAATAGCAACATCTGTTCCTGCAGATCTTATGAACTGTAAATTCATATTTTCTATTTTTAAATTTTTAAGATCTGATGGATCCGATGTAAAAGTCTGGACGCGAACTTCGCCACGCAGCCCCTGGGGGGCAACAATTTTTCCAACTAAGATTTTTAAATTTTCAGACATATTTAATAATTAAACGGACACTGTTTTCATACATAAAATAAAACAAGTGTCCGATTAAGTTCAACAAAATTATTCAGCAGCTGTTGCTTCTGCTTCTGCAGCTGGTGCAGCAACTTCTTCTGCAACTGGTTCTGCTGGTGTTTCAGCAGGTGCTTCTGTTGCAGCTTTGGCTGCAGCTTCTGCGGCTGCTTTTTCAGCTTCGATTTTTGCCAATTTATCAGCTTTGTCTTTGATTTTCATCTGTGTTTTTTCAGATTGCAAATGTTTCTTGGTCTGAACTGGGGCTTCTTTTTTAGCCAACAAACCAGCATTAGCCAAGAATTTATAAACTCGGTCAGATGGTTTTGCACCTTTGGACATCCAAGCTTTGATTGCATCTATTTTCAAGATAACGCGTTTTTCATCGCCTTTTGGTTGCATTGGATCGTATTTACCAACTGTTTCCAAAATATTTCCAGAATTACGTGCATTACGTGAATCTGTAACCACAATGTGGTAATAAGGGCGTTTTTTTGCGCCAAATCTTGCCAAACGTATAACTGTTGCCATTTTTTTTCCTTTTTTTATTTAGTTTTTTGTTTTGTTAATTCCAAGTATTTTTTAAGATTTTCGTCGGTCACAAAATAAGCTGCGTTATTATGACCATTATGATTTGTGCTGACCACAGATGTATTGATTTCAGAACTAGAATGACCCATACTTACAACACCAACTGAGATACCAGAAACTTCTTCAACCCTTTTTGCAAAGTATTCTTTTGATGAATTACTACCCGATCCAACAATTATCATATTTTTTCCTTTTTTTATACGACGTAAACCCACCATCAAGAGCGAAAACTCGCCAGTTGATGTTCCGATACGCATACCGCGTCCAGAGTCCAATGATAGCAATCTTTGGGGATTTGCAGGGCAATTATGCATTATAAATATCGGAAAGTCAAATAAATTCTGGACTTTTGATATTACCAGTTATAAAATCGTCAGAATTATCGCGGGCGTAGTATAGTGGTAGAACGCTGGCTTCCCAAGCCGAAGGTGAGGGTTCGATTCCCTTCGCCCGCACCAAACAAAAAACACAGCATTTTGCTGTGTTTTTACTTACTTTTTGCATTTAATATTCTTAATTTTAATTTTTCTATTGCTTTTTGTGTGCTTGTGCTAACCCCTGTAAAACCTATTTGTTTTATTAATTTATTAATTTCTTGTATTATCTGGTTTCTGGTGCTTAATATAGGGATTCCAGCTGTTTGCTTTATTAAATCATTAAGTATTGATACAAATTCGTCACAATTACTACCACTTTTACGGTTGCGTTCTTTTGCTTCCTGCATAAGTCTGCGACGATTTTCGTTCATTATTTACCTTTCACTGGTATTTTCAGATTTTGTTTTGGAAATATCAAATCAGGATTTTTAATATTATTTTCCTGGGCAATGATACTGAACAGAATACCCTGGCGCATAAAGTTTCTGGCAATAATCCACAAACAATCACCACGACGAACTGTATAGAATGTATCATCAGATCCAGTCGCAGCAGGCATTATAAATTTCTGAACAATTTCTGATATTGTTTTTCCCTGACCATCATGCAAACGAATTGTCAGTTTGTATGCTTTGCCTGGTTCCAATTTTCCAACATCTGCACCCAGACCAAAATATTTATAATCAGACACATGTGCAAAACCCAAATATTTATCATCCAAAGTCAAAGATACACGCAGGCGTGGCAACGCGTTCCCGGTAACAACTATGCGTCCGCTTTCTAAATAATCAATTTTTGAAACAGTCAAATCGCCATCAACCAATTTCGGTGATTGCAAAACTTTGCTGCCGTCTTTTGTCATTAACAAAGATACAGAATTTTGATAACCGCGTTCTGAAATATATATAAAAACTTTATCTTGTGATTTTGTATCAGAATTTGCACCAATCAAACCGATTGTATAATTACCAGGTTTGAAAGCATGTGTAGGTGCATAAACAAATTCACCATTCAAATCAGTGTGTTCAGTTGCAACAACTTTATCATTCATCACAACAGATACATTTTGCTTTGGCAACCAACGACCAGCAACAACAATGTTTCCATCAGGTTGAATACGTACGATATCAAAGCTTGGGACTACTTTTTCACTGACTACTTTTACAGTGTCTTTTTTTGAATTTTTTGCAACTTTCTTAACTGATGTTTTTTCAACTTTTTTTACGGTTGTTTTTTCAGTTTCTTTTTTAACTTCCTGGACAACAGGTTCTGGAACAGATGGAACAACAACAGTCACATCATTTTCTTTTACAACATTCATGTCTGAACGGATAAACGCAACCCATACGCCAATAGCCAAAACAACAACAGCACACAGAATAGGGAACCAATATGCCATCAATCCAGATTTACGAGTCTTTGTTGATTTTGTAGCACGATTTAATTTTCTGGCTTCTTTTGCAACCAAGCGTGCTTTCTTTTCGCCAGAGTTAGAAGAACGTGCAAAAATATTAAGCTTTTTCAAAAATCTTTTTGCAAAATCACGACGACGCGACATCCATGTGTTTTGGCGGGCAATTGCACCCTCTATCATGTCATCAGTTGATATTTTTGTTTTGCCAATTTTTGTTGATTTAACTCGTTTTTCAGCCATGCCTGTTCTCCAAATATTTATTTACTGTCTCTTCATACCCCTCTGGACAAATATTATTACAAAAAATATTTCTTTGTCAACTTATTTATGATATAATCCCAAAGTAAATTAATCGGGGGAAATATGAAGAAAATTGGAATTATGACAACAGGTGGGGATTGTTCCGGTCTAAATACAGCAATACACCGTTTAAATTTTGGTGCTATGCGCCGTGGATGGGAAATTATCGGGATTTTGGACGGTACAGACGGCCTGAGCCATGATACACCAAAAGTCATAAAATTTGATTCTAAAACATTACCAATTGAAAATGTAAGATTATCTGGCAGTTTTCTTTGTAATGGTCATGCGGCGGCACAAAATTTTGAAACTGCTGCAAAAACAGGAAAATTTGAAGAATTTAATAATAAACTGAAAAAATCATTGGATAAACTGAAACTTGATGCATTAATTTTAATTGGTGGTAACGGCAGTTTATCATTGGCATATAAAAATCGCGATTTGTATGCAGATTTATCTTTGATATGTATTCCAAAAACAATTGATATGGATATTCCAATGACTGACAGAACAATCGGTTTTGAAACTGCTGTACAACAGTTGGTCAGTTATTGCGATCAGTTAATGTTGACTGCTCGCAGTCATCACAGATGGTTTATTGTTCAAACAATGGGGCGCGAGGCTGGAAATTTGGCATTAAATGCAGGTATGGCAATGGGGGCTGATGCGATTTTAATTCCTGAAATAAAATTTGATATTGATGAATTAGTAAAGCACATTAAAAATCAACCGCGCGATTATGGAATTATCATGGTATCCGAAGGTATTTCATTACGTGGTCATTCTGGTAAACCAGCTGACATGATTTCACGTGCACTAAGTGCGGCTGGCGTTATAAACAGAACAGCATATCCAGAACATATTCAAAGGGCAGGCGATACAACTGCAACGGATAGATTATTGGCATTAAAAATGGCTGATTGTGCATTGGATGCAATTTCAAATAATGAAACATTTGTTATGACAGCAATGATTAATGGAAAATGTAAAACTATTTCATTAGAAGAATTTTTTAACAATGGTGATATTGTATGTGATCCAAACATTCCAAATATGGAAACATCTGATGCATATGTATCACCAGAAGATCCATTATTAAAAATTGCAGTTAACATGGGAATTTATATCGGGGAAGTTAAATGACAGATTTATCTATACTATATTATTTGCTTTATTTAGGAACTTTTGCAGCAGCATTTGGAAATTCTGTAAAAGTTTTAAGTCATAAAATTTCTTCAATGCGAAAAACAAAATTTATTGTCGCAAAAAGAAAAATTAACTCTCAAAATGATATAGATAAAAACTGTACTTTTGGTTCATATATACCAAATAAAAATGAAATATATTTATACGCATTATATCTAGACCGCGAAATTGCAAAAGAAAATTCTGAATTAAAAAATCAAGTTGATGCGCACAATAAACATTTAATTTTTACAAAAATACACGAAAAAAAACATGCTGAAAATTCTAAATATCTAAAAAATCTTTACCATTTGTCAAAACAAGACCGTACTATTTTAATTCTGTTAGATGAAATAAGTGCATACATGTCAGCTTATATTCATATACGAACAAAATTAATAAAATATAAATCAAATAATACAAAAAATCCGACAATTAATATTAATATTCCGGGGGAAATTTATCAGTTATTAATTGCATATATTCATTATTTGAATGATGATAAAAATAATTTAGAAATTAATAAAATATCACCAGGCGAAGCAACAGTAATATTTAACATTGCAATTGCAAATTTTATGAATGTATTTGATTCTGAATATAAAAAAAATATTTTAAAATTATCTAATAATTCAATATCTCCGACATCGTATATCTTGAAGAAATCATTATATAAAAAATATTCCTTTGATGAGATTATAAACGCTTTCTTCACATTTGATATAGAAGGACAGAAAATAAATATTTTTGAAAAATTATCTGAATCAAAACGCAATGACTATTTATCACAACTGACAACTATGGCGAAAAGTCTTGGAAAATTTGATAGTGATAAAATTGCCATGGAAATTGCTTCAAAAGCTTTAGATTATTAAATAAAAATCCGGCTATTGCCGGATTTTTATTTCTAAGTTTTTTCTGATTATTTCTTTTCAGAAAAATCTGCATCGGTTGTATTATCATCAGATGATTTTTCTTCTGATGATTCTGCGCCCGCTGCGTTTGCTTGTTCCTGAGTAGCTTTGTAGATTGCTTCACCCAGTTTCATTGCTTTTTCATTCAAGCTATCGGTTTTTGTTTTCAGGCTTTCAACAGTCGCATCTGAATTTTTTAATTCATCTTCCAATTCTTTTTTGGCCGATTCAATTGCAGACTTTTCATCAGCACTGACTTTGTCACCATGTTCTTTCAAAGATTTCTCTATTCCGAATACCGCAGCTTCGGCACCATTTTTAGCTTCTACTAATTCACGTTTCTTTTTATCAGCCTCGGCATTCTTTGCAGCTTCTTCTACCATTTTTTTAATATCTTCTTCGGACAGACCACCATCAGACTTAATAGAAATCATTTGTTCTTTGCCTGTGCCTTTGTCCTTGGCAGATACATGCACAATACCGTTCGCATCAATATCAAATGAAACTTCGATTTGTGGCATGCCGCGTGGAGCAGGTGCAATACCTTCCAAATTAAACTGACCCAACAATTTGTTATCAGCAGCCATATCACGTTCACCCTGGAACACGCGAATTGTAACAGCGTTCTGGTTATCTTCGGCTGTGCTGAAAACCTGGGATTTTTTTGTTGGAATTGTTGTATTTCTATCAATCAAGCGTGTAAACACACCACCCAATGTTTCAATCCCCAATGACAATGGTGTTACGTCCAGCAACAAAACATCTTTTACATCGCCTTTTAATACACCGCCTTGGATTGCCGCACCCAGGCCCACAACTTCGTCTGGATTAACACCTTTGTGTGGTTCGCGATCAAAGAATTCTTTTACTGTTTCCATAACTTTTGGCATACGTGTCTGACCACCAACCAAAATTACTTCGTCAATCTTAGATTTATCCAAACCTGCGTCTTTTAATGCTTTGCGACATGGTTCAATTGTTTTTTCAATTAAATCTGCAACCAGTGATTCCAGCTTTGCACGTGTCAGCGTTGTATTGAAATGAACCGGACCAGATGCATTTGCTGTCAAATAAGGCAGGTTGATTTCAGTGCTTGTTTTTGATGACAATTCAATTTTTGCTTTTTCAGCAGCTTCTTTCAAACGTTGCAAGGCCAATTTATCGGATGACAAATCAATACCTTTTTCAGATTTGAATTCAGAAATTAAATAATTCAAAATGCGTGCGTCAAAATCAGATCCACCCAATGCGGTATCACCGTTTGTGGATTTAACTTCGAAAACACCATCTACAATTTCCAAAATAGAAATATCGAATGTACCACCACCCAAGTCGTAAACAGCGACTGTACCGTTTTTATTTTTATCCAAACCATATGCCAGTGCAGCGGCTGTTGGTTCATTAACAATACGCAAAACGTTCAAGCCTGCAATACGACCAGCATCCTTGGTTGCCTGGCGTTGGGAATCGTTAAAGTATGCAGGAACAGTGATAACAGCGTCTGTTACTGTTTCGCCTAAATAACTTTCTGCATCTTTTTTCAACTTGGCTAAAATCATCGCAGAAATTTGTGAAGGGGCATATTTTTTGCCTTCGATTTCAACCCATGCATCACCATTTTCGCCAGCAATAATTTTATATGGAACAAGTGATGCGATTTCTTTTACTGCAGGGCTGTCAAAACGCAAACCCATCAGACGTTTGATTTCATAAACTGTATTTTCAGGATTTGTAACTGCTTGGTTTTTTGCAGTGACACCAACCAACTGTTCACCACCACCTGTAATTGCAACAACAGAAGGTGTTGTACGTTGTCCTTCGGAATTTTCGATAATTTTTGGGTCTGCTCCGTCCATAAAAGCCATTGCAGAATTTGTAGTTCCCAAATCGATACCTAATACTTTTGCCATTTTTTGTACTCCTATTAAATATTTATCTGTGTGCGATATAGTTAAAAAAATATCCATTTCAAGGGCAATAGGAAAAATAATAATATAAAAAAACCGCCAAAATGGCGGTTTTTTATCAAACAAAACAATTTTATTTCTTTGATGTAGATTTTGCTGGTGCAGATTTTGCTGCAGAAGCTGCTTCGGAACTTGCAGATTTTTTGGCATCTGCTTCTTCAGCCATTTTTCCACCAATCGTTGCAAATGCTAGATTTTCCTGACGTAATCCTAATTCGATACCAGTCGGCAATTTCAAATCAGATCCGTGAACAGAATCACCAATATTTAAATCTGCCAAATCAATTTGGATTTTTTCTGGAATTGATTCAATTAAACCAACCAATGCAACAGAACGCACTGCAAAGTTCAATACACCGCCCAATTTCAAACCCTTGGAAATTTCAGCGTTAATAATTTCTACTGGTACAACCACGTTTACAGGCTTTTTAACGTCGATACGTTTAAAGTCTACGTGAACAACGCGATCTGATACAGGATGATATTGGATATCAACCAACATTGCGTTTTCTTTACCTTCTTTTACATCAATTTCAAACAACTTTGTTCGCAAACCTGGCTGTTTAATCAGCATTTCAAAACCGCGACCATCTAACTCAATCGCAACTGGGGATTTGTTTTCACCGTAAATTACGGCTGGAATGTTTTTGTTATTGCGAACTGCACGTGCGGCCCCCTTGCCAGCAACATTGCGAATTCCTGCGTTTAATTTAATAGACATTTTTTATCCTTTTTTAATAAACTAATCCGACCTCCAAGGGTGTCGGCGGCTGTCATTATTTATTAAAATAATCGAAAAATCAAGCTTTTTTTAAAATTAAAAATCTGGCACGGCCATATTTTTTATCGCGCAAAATATCCCAACCGTCTGGAATTTTTTCAAATTTGTCGTTTTCAATTTCCCAAATCAAAATTGTACCGGAATTTACAACGCCAAAAAGTCTCTGCACAAAGGCCATTCCTATATCAGTTTCAGAATATGGTGGATCAATAAAAATCAAATCTGAATGGGAACCGTATTTTTTAATAACATCCATTGCATTTGTCTTTTCAACAGAAAATTTGCCAACTATGTTTTTCAAATTTGATTGAATTGTTTTTATTGAATCTTGTGATTTATCGGTAAAAATCACATTTGAATCATATCTGGATAAACATTCTATTCCAAATGCACCACTACCTGCAAAAGCATCCCAAACATTATTTGGGCGAATTTCCAAAGATTCCAACATATTAAAAAGTGCCATTCTTGCACGATTTTGTGTTGGTCGCGCATCAACAGGTATGTTCAATTTTCTTCCGCGCCATTTTCCCGAAATAATTTGCAATTTTGAATCCATGAGTTAAAGTATAAACTATGGATTTTATGAAACAAGCTTTTATTTGTGCAAAACGTGCATCCCAACATGATGATGTACCAATCGGTGCCGTTATTGTTTGTGATGGAAAAATAATTGCGCGTGGTCGAAACAAAGTTCAATTAAATAAAAACCCAACACTGCACGCAGAAATGGATGCAATTAACAAAGCCTGTAAAAAACTGGACGCAAAATTTTTAGATAACTGTGAAATTTATGTGACATTGGAACCATGTGCAATGTGTGCGACTGCTATTTCATACGCACGAATCAAAAAAATATATTTTGCAGCTATGGATGAAAAAGGTGGTGGAATTTTTCATAATTCAAAAATATTTGAGACTGATAAACATCTTTGGAAACCAGGCGTAGAGCAGTTTTCAGAATATGCCGAACAATCCGCAACAATGCTGCGCGAGTTTTTCAAAAATAAAAGAAAAAATTAATCCCGATAAAAATCGGGATTTTTTAATCAATTAAACTATGTCCTGTCATATCAGACGGCTGAGACAGATTTAATAATTTTAACATTGTTGGTGCAATGTCCGATAGTCCGCCATCACGAACATTATGTTTTTCATTAGATACAACAATAAATGGAACCGGATTTGTAGTATGCGCTGTCCATGGAACATTATCTGAATCATCCCACATTTTTTCGGCATTACCATGATCAGCTGTTATTAAAATTGTACCACCAAGCTTCAAAACCGCAGGCACCAATTCAGATAACTGTTTATCTAAACATTCCATTGCAGATATCGCAGCAGTTTCTATTCCGGTATGACCAACCATATCACCATTTGCGTAATTCAAAATAACAACATCAAAATTCGGTAATCTGGGTAACAGTTCACTGGTTATTTCTGGTGCTGACATTTCCGGTTTTAAATCAAAAGTCGAAACGTTTGGTGATGGAATTAAAACTTTTTCTTCATTATCAAAATCAATATTTTTTTCTGCATCAAAAAAATATGTTACATGATTGTATTTTTCTGTTTCCGCTATACGCAATTGGCTTTTACCATTTTCGGCCAATATTTGACCCAAAGTATCTTTTATCTGAATATCAGTTAACAGTGCAGGGCATAATTCATCTAAACCTTCGCCATATTGTGAAAAACATAACATGTGCGCACCGGTTTTTAATAATTCACGTAAAATCTGTCTGGCACGATCACTGCGATAATTACCAAATAAAACACCGTCTTTTTCTGTGATTGAAACATCGCCTGAAATTACAGTTGGTTTAATAAATTCATCCATCTCGCCACGATCATACGCCATCTGCAATGCATCATCAATCGAATCTGCATGATATTGGGATTTATTATTTGCAATTGCATCAAAAGCCAAATCGGTGCGTTCCGTATTTTGATTTCTGTCCATCGCATAATAACGACCAGACAAGGTTCCAAAAAACACCTGACCAGATTCGATTTCGGAACCCAGATCTTTTTTTATCAAATTTATATAGTTTTTTGCAGATTGTGACAAAGTATCGCGACCATCAGATATAAAATGAATGCAAATTTTTAAACCTGATTCTAAAATTTTTTTTGCTATTATAATAATATCGTTTATGTCGGAATGAACACGTCCATCGGACATCATTCCCACCAGATGTACAATTCCGCCGGATTTATTAATATCGTTAATAAAATTATGCAAAGATTTATTTTTATCCCAATTTTCAATTTGAAATCTGCGCAAAAATTGATTAACTATTCTACCTGAACCAATTGTTATATGTCCAACTTCGGAATTTCCCATAATATTATCAGGTAAACCAACTGCTGGGCCACTGGCATCCAATATTGAATTAGGATATTTTTCAAATAATCCATTAAAAAAAGGCATTTTTGCCATTACAACCGCATTATGCAATTTTTCTTTACTTATACCAACACCATCCAGAATACATAAAACCAAGGGTTTTGTCATTTTATCTCCGATATTTACTTTAATGCCTAACACGTTATTATAACAGTTTTTTGATTGCAAAACAAAAAGAAAACTTGTATAAATCCTGTATAGTATAGGACGTTTTTCATATCCTATAATTCATTCTGGGAGAAAAAATTATGAGCGGAAAGAGTTTCATTCCTACGTCAATAGACGAGCATATCGGTCAACGAATGCAGCTGCGCCGCAATATGATGGGACTTTCTCAAAAAGACCTGGCTAGGATTTGTGGCGTAACTTTTCAACAGATTCAGAAATACGAGACGGCAGAAAATCGAATCTCTGCTTCTCGGCTATTTGATGTCAGTTCAGCACTGGAAACACCTGTTTCATTTTTCTTTTCGGGCCTTCCCGGTAATATGCCAGAAGAAACGCGTTCCAATCGTTCCGCCAGGGTGTCAGAACAAAAAAATAATGACCCATTGGGTAAAAACGAATCTCTGCTGTTGATTAACTTATATTGGAAATTACCAAACGATGACCAAAGAAAAATGGTTATGAAAATGCTTAAAAGCCTAAACGGAAATGATTAAAAAACGCCCTGAAGGGCGTTTTTTTTTATTGAATCATATATTTTTCACCATCTTGTAATTTATAATCATTAGGTTGTAAATCTTTTGGTTTTATTGGTTTGTTTTGTGTTGTAATAGTAACAACTGGAATATTTGGCTCTGTTCTATTTCCTGTTAATTCATTATCATAAACTGGTAATTCTTCAAAAACCGGTGAAAAATTTGACCTTGTAACACATTTTCTATAATCATCTGGTGTTACCATTGTCCAACACCGATCTGTAACAGTTTTATCATTTTTGGTTACATTTTTTCCATATTGCAAATCGGATTTAGTATATGCATCAGCAGATTGGCAAGTGCTGGTATTTGAATCAAAATACTGTCCGGTTTGACATTTTACACAAACACCGTTTATTTTGCTGACACCACCTTTTATGCTGGCACTGCAATCAGAACATGAAAAATCCCCAACTTTTGGAAATGCTTTGGTACTATCCGAACAAAAATATTTTGCACATCCTGTTGATTCTTGTATTGTATGCAAACTGCTGTCATAATTGCCGCGTGGAAAGTTATCACAGAATTTTAAATTCTGGGTCGCACAAGCGTCCGCACTGATTGGTTCACAATCCGTACCTGATGAATTAGCCGTATAGCCGTTTGCACATAATAACTTTTGATTTCCAACAGCTGCGTCCACACTTTTAACAAATGATTTTGCATCTTTATAACCATTCCTGTCACAGGTTATTTTAACAGGCCCAGCAACAACACCATGATTCATAAACCTTACAATACCAAGAACAACATCTGATTCTGGATCAGTCCCCCATTGATTAAAACCCGAAACTTCTGATTCTTTTTGATTTGAATTGCCACCAGATGTTTTTAAAGAAAGTCCACCGAATTTTTGACCTTTGTTGGTTCCATAAATTTTTGTATCACAGCTGGCGTAACTGGTTTTAGAAAGACAATTTTCACCACCATATCCTGGTTCACAAATCCAAGAACAACCAACAGATGCATATCCTGTTGGATAATAATACATGGTCCAACTGGCACGCTTTTTGTTTTTATTTGCACATTGGATTTGATATGGACAGAAATATCCACCATGTTCCACAATTTTCTGGGCAACCATACCAACAACTGCCCATTCATCATCGTATGTTCCATGCATACCAGCCATACCCAGTGCACCCGCAATCATAAAATCCCCAGCAGAACCAGATGAATCTTTTCCGCCATTATATCCCCACCAACTGCGTGCACCCGAAGCCACATTAATAGCATTAGCGGGAACAGCTAGTGTAAAAATCATCAAAGAAAATATAATTGACCTAAGTTTCATTATTATCCGTCTTTATTTATTTTCCCACATAACAAATACCGTTTTCATAATACCCGTTACCCAATAATCCGCATTGGTTTTCATACCAATCATCAGTAAACGTACATTCGTCTTTTGCCTTGTCATATGTTGCAACAATTGCAGTATCTGTATTATTAGCCAAACAACGAACCATCACATCATTTTGAACACAACGTCCCCAATTACCAACATTTTCATTACCACCATAAACATTACCGTAAAATGCTTTTAATGATGTACCAATTGTATTATTTGCATCTTGCCAGAAACCATCCAAACTTTCACAAACATCCACTAATTGATATTCAATTTGCTCGGAAACATCATTTACTAAATTTGTAATTGATTCACCAATTAAAGTTTCATCAAGTTTCTTGGTTGTTGGATCTATACAGTAAATATTTGCACGGGCATACAGCATATCTTTTATTTCATTACTTGTTTTTGAACGACAGTTATATGGATATCCTTGGTCACCAGCATTTGGTGTACAAACATCTTTTAAGTAATTAGTAAGTGCTGTTTCGCATCCTTCGGCAACCTTTACATTATCCACAGTTTGAACGAATGTCAACAGGGCAGCCATTCCGCACTGACTTGCATTTGTTAAACGACCATCTTTGTCAAAATTACATACTGCCTGTTCAGCCGAAGTAGCATACAAAGCAGCACATGCAGCAACTTTGTCCGCACACATCTGACGCGCAGCATAAGCATTCAATGCACCCGATGCTTGTGCAGTTGTATTATCAAAACTTGCCAATGCACCAGACTGGGTATCATAACATTCTTTCATTGTGCTGACGCAACTATCTTTTACTTCTTCTATTTTTGAATCTTGGGCCTGTGCAATTTCTATTATTGCACTGCGTTTAAATTCATTCCAAACAGTTGTTGCTTTGTCACGACATGAATCCAAAGCCTTTTCTGCGAATATTTTTTTGTCGTCCAAAAATTTGCTGAATCTTGGATTTGACGAAACAACATCACCCGTCGAGTTCAAATTTATTATACCTGTTAATTTGAATAATTGTGGCGAATAAATTGGTTCACCAGTGTTAACATCAATATAACTGCCTGTGTAATCCAAACATTTTTTATAATTTGCACCGCATGCCATATCACCAGTAATTGAAGCTTTTACATTGGTTATACATGCATTTACATCTGCTGAATTATGTGAACGATATTCTTCTAGTCTTGCTTCACGCAAAATCTTTTCTGCATCACGGACAGTTGTTTCAACTGCCTGTTTTTGCGTATCCAACTTTTTCTGATAAGTATTACAATCCTGGGTTATCAAAATATTATAAGAACTTTGAGCCATTGTCAGAACAGCATTATTTTCACAAGAATCTTTTATAAGTTGCAAACACTGTTTGCTGGCAGCAGAAAACAAAGAACTTCCTTCCAGGCTTGCCAAATCTTGATTTGTGCCAAAACCAAAAGAAGAACCAGAAGAAGAATTTTCACCCCAAATATCACCCAAATCAGATGAAAAATCCAAAGATAAGCTGGATAACGATTTGGTTGTTGAATTTGCCTTGGTTTTACCAGACAATAAGTCACCAATTTGTGACAACATGTTTGCAGCAGCACTTGGGTCGTTTTTAATTGCTTGCTCGCCAATTGTTGCAGAATACATTGCCGTAACTTCTGATGCTGTTTTATCAATCGCGTTTAAATTATTATCTTGAAACTGCATAAGCAAAGTTTTTGCTTGATCCAATGCAGATTCAGTATTACGAAATTCAGCTATCTTAGAGCTGCAATAACAACGACGATAAGTATCACTGGACTTTGCACAAAACTGGTCCATACATGTGTTATATGCTTCACGACATGTTGCATAACCACCACCAATTTTTGATACATCATCAAAAACAGCTGTTGCACGCGAAGAAGCCGCCCTGGATACAGAACCTGGTTGAATACTTGCAGAACGCGCAGACGAAGTATTTTGTACGGAACGTACAGTTGCAGATCTGGATACAGATACTTCTGGTCTGTTATTTACATATACAGTCTGTCTGGCAGCACTACGATTCGTAACATTGCCATTTGTTTGTTCTGAAACACCCCTGGATACAGCCGAGCGACGGATTGCAGTCCGACTTACATCTTTTACAACTGCATTTTCCCCCCTGGAAATATTTGAAGAAACCACGTTCCCAGAACGTGGATTAGGTGCAGATGCAGCAAATGTAACACCATAAAAACTGGTAAAAATCAGAAAAACTGAAAAACTTTTCAAAAAAAATAATAACTTTTTATTCAAAATTCTACTCTTCCAGCAGTATTTTACCATTTTTTGGCATAATCAATCAACACGAAATTATTCTATACAGCAGTTAACCATGCTTTTAACCCAGTCACCCAAACGTTTCACTGTGGATTTATGTTCAGTTTCGACAGAGCAGGCTTTGTTTTCAACAACAATCGCATCTTTTTTATCATGAAAAACTTTTGACACAGCTTCATCATAAGTTTCTGATGCAACTTTCTTAACACCATTCAAATCTATCAAATCCATATTCAATCCCCAAAACAATGAATACAAATCATACGCTTTGCTGAACAGATTATGTGCATCTTCTTTTTTACCAGCAGCATTTGCCTTGGTTCCAACTTCCATTACACGCATACTTGCAGCTAATAAATGTTTTGAAATACACCAAACTTCGCCATTTTCTGCTGTGGATTTTTTTACAATTCTTTCCATCAATTCTTTGCGCATATCGCGGACAGTATTAATTAAATCATAAAAACCAGTTTTGCCGGTTTTTGCACCACTGAAAAAGAAATGTTCTTCCAGCGAAATCAAATTCATCAAAGCAATTGATAAATCCTGGTCAGATGATAAATCCAACGGGTTTGCTTTCTTTGCAGCATCAACTTTTTCAATCATTTCATCCAATGTTAATTTTTTTACCATTTCAATTTCCCCTTATATATATTTATTTCAAATAAAGTATTGCTGAAAATACAGCAGTTGCAGCTAACAAAAACGAAGTTGGAACAACAACTTTTTGAAAAGCAAACTTTGCGTGCCCACCATTATCACGCTTTATTTTAACATACCAACGTGCGCCCAAATAAAATGCAATCGTTCCAACGATTATTCCCAACATAAATTTATCCATTCCCCATAATTTATTTGCACCAAAAGTAATTCCAGGCATCAGATAAACCATCCCTAATAAAACATAGTAAGAAATAAAGGGAACAATTACCTGCCAAAATGCATTGTTAACACCACGGTTTTTCAACCATCCGGCCGTCCAAAAGAATAATGATAATGTCAAACCACCGGCCCAAATTCCAGTAATTACATCATCAACACCCAGTAAACGTGCACCTTCCAGTCCAGCACCAACTGCAACTGTACAAACAGGACAAACCGCATGGGCTGATGGAATCAAGACAATAAATATTCCCAAACAAGACAACAATGTTTTCGTAAATCTATTCATTATAAACCTTCCTTTCTTTTCTTTTTTGATATTAGCCAAAATTGGTACATTTGGTCAATATGATTTTTATAACTTTTTGACAGCACGTAAGTGTGCAGATCTGGCACGTGGATTGAATCCCAAGTCTTCATCCGATGGTGTAAATGTTTTTAATAATTCAAATTCTGGCTTTTGAACAATCGGCATTCTGGGGTCGCCAACTGGCGTGGTCCATTCACGGAATGTATTTTTAACCAACCTGTCTTCCAATGAATGAAAAGTAACACATACACATATTCCACCAGATTTTAATATTTTTGTAACAGATTCCAATGCACGACTAACTTCGCCCAGCTCATCATTTACCGCAATTCGCAGTGCTTGAAACACGGGTGCAATATCACGTGGGTCAAAAATTAAATCACGCAAACCAAACGTTGTTTCTGGCATTGTTTCTTTTATTGCACGTGCAATCGGTAAAGCCTTTTTAACATCACCATAATCACGCAATATTTTTGTCAGTTCATCAACTGTGGATTTTTTTATCAAATCAACCGCATTATCACCAACACCCATTCGCATATCCAATGGCCCATCAAAACGAAAAGAAAAACCCCGATCGCCATTATCAATTTGCATTGATGAAATTCCCAAATCGAAAATAACCGCATCAACCTGGGTTTCCAGTTCTGAAATTTTTGAAAAAGGCTTGTTTATAAATTCAAACCTGTCGCCATATTGGGTTTTTATTTTTTCTGCGGTTGTAACAACAGTTTTATCACGGTCAAAAGCAATAACATTTGCACCCGTATTCAAAAAAGCATTGGTATAACCGCCAGCACCAAAAGTGCAATCAACGACCATACGACCTTTTATATCGCCAAGTGTTTCTAAAACCCTATCTAAAAGAACCGGAATATGTTTCATTTATTCAATTCCAACCTTAATACCAAATCCTGCCAAATCGGTTGCTGTGTTTGAAGACAGTTCAACTGTACGTGGCAAAGCAATTGTTGCTACTTTATCACCTGTATAAAGATTCAATATAACTTTTGTATTTCCGCGCGGCATAGAATCTAATATTTTTTTCACATCAGCTAAAACGGATTGGTTTTTTATATCTAATGTGATTTTTTTTGCAACCTTGGCCACCCAGGCACTCAAAGGAATAATTGAATCAACAAAAATTGAAACACGATCATCGCGATTACTTACTTTACCAGAAATTAAAACAACATTTTCAGCTGATAATATTTGTGCAAATTCAGCCGCACTGTCACCAAAAGCAACTGCATCAATATTACCAAAGCTGTCGGATGCGTTGATTGTTATCATATCTTTGCCGGTTTTTGTTCTGCGTCGCGAATAAGAATTCACATTTACAGCAATTTGAACAGGCATACGATCGCCGCGTTGTGATAATGTCGCACTGGTTGCCAACTTGGCGCGCGAAATCAGATTTTTATACTGGTCCAATGGATGCGCAGAAATATAAAATCCCAAAACAGATAATTCATTGGCCAGTTTTTCACCAAAACTCCATACGGGCGTTTTAATTAAATTCTTGGTCAAACGATTTTCAGAAATATCATCTTCGACCGTGTTTGCAAACAATGATAACGAATTTGAAAATTCTTTTGATTTAGAAGCATAAGATAAAATAGTATCGGCATTCATAAATATTTTTGCACGATTTGGTTCCAACGAATCCAAAGCACCAACTTTTGCAAAAGCTTCTAGAATTCTTTTATTCATAACCCCTGCACAACGTTTTGCAAAACCAGTCAGATTTCTAAATTTGCCACGTGCATTGCGTTCTGCAACAATTAAATCTGTTGCTGATACACCAACGCCTTTTAATGCGGCCAGACCATAAATTATTTTTCCATCATTAACTGTAAACAAAGATTCACTTTCATTAATATCAGGCGGAACAACTGTTATATTAAAGTTTGATTTTGCATCATCAAAAAACAATGCCATCTGTTCAGAATCATTCAAATTACTGGACATTGATGCGGCCAAAAATTCTGCTGGGTAATTCGCCTTCAGATATGCGCATTGATTTGCAACAATTGAATAAGCAATCGCGTGTGATTTATTAAACGCGTACTTTGCGAATTCTTTGAATTTTTCCCACAAATCTTTTGCAGTCTGTTTATCCAATGTTTTTTCACGTTCGCAACCATCCAAGAATTTAACTTCCAGTTCGTCCATCATCTTGGCGATTTTTTTACCCATCGCTTTGCGCACATTGTCTGATTCACCACGTGTAAAGCCAGCCAGAACACGTGTCAATTGCATAACCTGTTCTTGGTAAACAATAATTCCGTATGTTTCTTTCAGTACTGGTTCTGCCTTGGGATGAACATATTCTATTTTTTCATCGCCATGCATACGCGCAATAAACTGGGGAATAAAAGCAATTGGGCCAGGGCGGTTTAATGCATTCAAAGCTGATATTTCTAAAAAGCTGGTAGGACGCATTTTTCGCAAAGTTTGTTGAACAAATGGGGCATCAAATTGAAATATACCTTCTGTTAATCCGGCTTGCCATAATTTCATAGTTTTTGGATCGTCGGTTGGGATTTTATCCAAATCAATATTTATTCCACGTGTTTTACGAATTAGCTTTATCGCATATTTCAAAATGGAAAGCGTTTCCAATCCCAGAAAGTCAAATTTGATTAACCCGGTTGCTTCCAAATAATGTCCATCAAATTGTGAAGAAGGCAGTGCATTACCAGGATCACGATAAACCGGTGCAATACAAGTTGTGGGGCGATCACCAATAACTACACCACATGCGTGCTGACCCAAGTTGCGTAATGAACCTTCTAATTCAGTTGCAACTTCAACAACTTTTTTCATATCTTCATCGGTATGAATAATTTCTTGGATTTCACCAGAATCATCCACAGCTGCTTTTAATGTCTTTGCATCGTTTGGTATCATTTTAGATAAACGATCGGATTTTGAATATGGAATTCCATAAACACGACCAATATCACGAATTGCACCGCGTGCCTGTAAACTGCCAAATGTTATAATTCTGCAAACAGAATCATGACCATATTTTTCACAAATATAATTCAAAACACGTTCAATACCAGTTGGTTCAAAATCAACGTCGAAATCGGGCATTGATATTCTGTCTGGATTCAAAAATCTTTCAAACAGCAATCCATATTTTAACGGATTTACGTTTGTAATTCCCAATGCCCATGCAACAATAGAACCTGCACCAGAACCACGACCAGGACCAACCAAAATATCATTTTTACGGCACCATTCAATATAGTCTGCAACAATCAAAAAATATCCAGGAAATCCCATATTTATGATTGTCTGTAATTCAAATTCGGCCTGATCATAATACGGCTGTGTATCAGTTATACCTTGTTGATTCAAACGTTTTGCCAGACCAGCCATAGTATCATCACGCAATATCTTGCACTCTTGTTCAAAACTTTCTGCAAATTTTGGTAACAAAGGTTTTTCACGAACGTTTACCATAAAAGCACAACGTCCGGCAATTACAGATGTGTTTTCAATTGCTTCGGGTAAATCAGAAAATAATTCTGCCATTTCTTCTGTTGATTTGAAATATTGTTCAGAAGATTTTCTTGGACGTTCCGGATCAATTACTTTTGTCTGGGACAGTACACAACTCATAGCATCTTGGGCTTCGTAATTTTCAGGTGTTGCAAAACAAACATCATTCGTCGCAACAATCGGTATATTTAATTCTTGGGCAATTTCCAAAAAAACAGGTTCTGTTTTAATTTCTGATTCTAATCCATGGCGTTGTATCTCAATATAAAATCTGTTACCAAAAATATTGGAAAATTTCTTTGCTAGAAATTTTGCGGAATCATTTTGATCATTTATAACAGCCATTCCCAAAGGACCAATATGTGCACCAGATAGGCAAATTAAACCTTCATTATGATTTTCTAGTTCTTCTAAATTAATATGCGCACCTAGATGATTATTATCGTGTCGCATATACATTATTCTATTCAGTTCACAAAGATTTAAATATCCAGCATGGTTTTGGACCAATAACACAATTTTTGATAACGAGCTTTCACGCAAAATTTTAGGATCCGCTGTATGGTGATTCAAAGAAATTTCCATACCAACAATTGGTTGTATTTTATTTTTAGGCATAACATCAGAAAATTCTGCTGTACCGGACATTAGATTAGTGTCCGTCAAAGCACATGCCGTCATACCATTTTTTATACAAAGTGCAGGGATTTCGTTTATCTTCAGCGTACCAGAGCCGATAGAAAATCTTGAATGTATACGAAGATGAACGAATCCCGCCATTTTTATCCCACATTAAAAAATTATTAATATTAAATTTATTTTAACTTACCGCAACAGTGTTTGTACTTTAACCCAGAACCACAAGGACAGGGCGCATTACGACGTTCCGTTGTCGCATCATTTAATTCTGCATCGTGTTTTATCTGTTGTTCTTCTGTTGCTTTTATATCTTCGCGTGTCAGTTCCATTCTACAAACATAAGAAACCGACATTATCTTGAAGTTATTAATTGTATTACGGAATAATTCCAGCGCTTCTCTTTTATATTCGTACAATGGATTTTTCTGGGCATAACCACGCAATCCGATACCAGTCTGCAGATAGTCCATTTGTTGTAAATGACGTTTCCATACAGAATCCAGTGCACCCAACATCATTTGGCGTTGCGCCGTTTGCATCATTTCTTCGCTGTAACGATTTTTCTGATAGTCATAACGATTCTTGGCCAAAGTCAGCAAAGTTTCATACGCTTTTTGTTCGTTGATGCTTTCGTCTTTTTTCCACAATTCGATGTCTGTTATATCCAGTGCAAATGTTTGCATCATCGTATCATGGATACCGTCCAGATTCCAATCAATAGGGTGTGATTTTTCTGGAATATTTTTTTCACAAATCATTTCTACAACATCGGCAATTAATTCATCAACCAAAGAATTCAGATCTTTGGAAGTCATCAAATCATCGCGTTGTTTATAAACAACATTACGTTGTTCATTCATAACGTCATCGTACTTTAATAATTCTTTACGTGATTCGAAATATCTTGCTTCTACACGTTTTTGCGCTTTTTCCAAAGCCTTGGTAATCCATGGGTGTGTTATTGCTTCGCCATTTTTTAATCCCAAAGTAGTCAACATCCCATCTAAACGTGCTGCGCCAAAAATACGCATCAAATCATCGTCCAATGCTAAAAAGAACTTTGAATCACCTGGATCACCCTGACGACCAGAACGACCACGCAGCTGATTATCAATACGGCGAGATTCATGACGTTCGGTACCAATAACATACAAACCACCTGCATCTAAAACCAATTTTTTATTCTTTTCTATTTGGTCATAAATTTCTTTCTTTTTATCTTCATAATCTGGTGCTGTTTCATCCAATCTTGAAATTAAATCTTCGGCATTACCACCCAGTTTAATATCAGTACCACGACCCGCCATATTTGTTGCAATTGTAACCGCACCTGGTGCACCAGCCTGGGCAACAATATGCGCTTCGGATTCATGATGTTTTGCATTCAAAACAGCTGGTTCAATGTTCAATTCTTTGCGAACTAGTTTTGCTAATTCTTCGGATTTTTCGATTGAAACTGTTCCGACCAGTACCGGTTGTTTACGATCCAAACATTCTTTTATTTGTTTTACGATTGCGTAATATTTTTCGTCCTTGTTACGATAAATTTCATCATGATGATCAATTCTGGAAACAGGGCGATTTGTTGGAATTGAAACAACACGCAAATTATAAATTTCTTCGAATTCTGCTGCTTCGGTCATCGCAGTTCCGGTCATACCAGATAACATAGGATATAAACGGAACAAATTCTGGTACGAAATACTGGAAACTGTTTGATTTTCTGGCTGAACCTGAACGTGTTCTTTTGCTTCGATTGCTTGGTGCAATCCCTTACCAAAACGACGACCCGTCATAACACGGCCCGTGAATTCATCAACAATTAATATTTCACCATTACGAACAACGTAATTCACATTCTTATTATATAAATGATGTGCCAACAAAGATTGTTGAATATGCATAACCAAAGCCGCATTTTCAGGTGCATATAAATTTTCACCAACCAATAATCCGTTTTCTTTTAACAATCCTGTGGCAACATCAACACCTTTGTCAGTCAATGTAACATGGCGATCTTTTTCATCTTTTTTATAATCATCGGTGGACAGTTTAATAACGACTTCGTCAACTTTGGCGTATAATTCGCTGGTATCTTCAGACGGACCAGAAATAATTAACGGAGTACGTGCCTCGTCAATTAAAATACTGTCGACTTCGTCAACAATCGCATAGAACAAACTACGCAGAACCTGTTGATCTTTTGTAAATTTCATATTATCGCGCAGATAATCAAACCCCAGTTCGGAATTTGTAACATATGTAATATCACAAGCATATGCATCACGACGTTCTTCGTCAGACATATCATGTTGAATTATACCAACTGTTAATCCCAGAAAATTATATATTTTTCCCATCCATTCAGCGTCACGTGATGCCAAATAATCATTCACAGTAATCAGATGAGCCCCCTTGCCATGCAAGGCTTTCAAATACAAAGCCAATGTCGCAACCAGTGTTTTACCTTCACCGGTTTTCATTTCAGCAATATGACCATTACTTAGAACCATACCGCCAATTAACTGAACATCAAAATCACGCATTCCAACCGAACGAATAGAAGCTTCACGGACGGCTGCAAATGCATCTGGTAAAATATCTTTTTCTTTTTCACCTGATTCTAGGCGTTTTTTAAACAATTCTGTCTGGGCACGCAGTTCATCATCTGTCATTGCGTGATATTTAGGCTCTAAATCATTTATCAGGGACACTGTTTTATCATAAGATTTTACAATTCTATCATTGGCTGAACCAAGAATTTTTTTAAGAACACTTTTTAACATATTTTTTCCTTATTCGTCTGGAATTATATAGCAATTTTGACTATTGCGGTCAAGACTCTTTATGATATAATGCACAAGTGCTAACAAACAAGTGACATATTTTACATAAAGAACCGAAATTTATGATTTTTTGTATAACCCTAAGGTATTTATAAATGAGAGAAAATGTTAAAAAACTTAATACTTCTGATATTTCCAGCGATGTTTTCATAGTTTCGCCAACACAAATTGAATATATTGCTCAAATTTTTGGTGATTTGGTTGCTGACGCTATGAATATGCGTACATTTTCACAAAAAATCAGACAAATTGCAGAACAATCTTTGGTCAAGGCACTGAATGCTGCAAAAAAGCAGGGTATTAATAAAAAATAATCACAAGAAGATATGTTTACATACTATCATCATATATTGAATAGTTAATTCCATTATAGTTTGCACGCATAGAACCCTTGATATCCGTTGTCATATTTCCATAATACGTTGAACCATTTATCTGCAGATACAAAGAAGGAGATGTTTTCTTTTCACTGCGTAAATGTAATTGAGTTCCACCAACATTCATAACATGACCACAATCCGAAGGTTCGTCAGCCCCAGGGCCAAAACCAATTGTTGTTAATCCCGTATCGCATAATGTACGTGTAACAGATCCATCAGCTGACCAATAATTTAATCCAACATCCACACATGTATCCGTTGCAAGATAATACCCCCCAGCGCAACCATTTATCGTACATAAATTTGTAACTGTATTTCCAGCATTCCAATTGGCAGCAACCCATGAAGTATCATAATTATTATTATTTGAACAATCTGTGTTGCAAATTGATTGACCAATGCTGTTGGTTGTTGTCCCATTTTGACATGCAATACATGATGTAGCACCATTAGTTGTATTATATGAACCAATCGCGCAACTGATACAGCTGGAAGCACTGGCCCCTGAATATGTTCCAGCAGAACATTGTATTATTTCACCGGTATTACCATAATTTACCAATGAAGCAGGGCAATAATATCCTGCAGTACAAGTTGTTTGAGTTGTAGAATATGCAGTAGCTATATAATTACCATCGGTTGTTTGAATTTGACACTGTGAAACACTTGTTTTTGCGGCACTTATATTAGCAGTATAAGAGGCTGGACAATTAGTACAGCTGGATGCACCAGCTGCAGAATAAGTCGCGCCTGTGCATTGTATTATGGTTCCTGTACTGCCATAACCAATAAGAGATGCTGGACAATAATATCCTGCGGTACACGTTGTTTGAGTTGTAGAGTATGCAGTCGCTATATAATTGCCATTTGTTGTCTGTAATTTACAATCAGATTGCAGAGCTAATCCTGTACCACCAGAAGTATATCCACTTGGACAGGCTGTTCTTGTACCAGTACTACCATAATTTATCAATGATGCAGGACAATAATAACCAGATGTACATATTGTTTGAGTTGTTGAATATGCCGTTGCTATATAATAACCATCATTTGTTTGTAGTTGACATTGGCTTTGTGAAGATAAACCTGTGCCTCCGTTTATATAACCTGTTGGGCATAATGTAAGTCCATACCCAGCAGAAGGTTTGTTTTTGTTAACAAAGCCTGTGCAATAATATTGTGCCAAACATGTAACACAGTTAGATCCATCCCAATAAGTTCCGGGATTACAAGTAACTTTGCTTGGGGCTGAAAAGGCATTGTTCGCAAAAACAATCGCAAACAAAAAAATAAAAAATATAATTTTTTTTTTCATTTTGTAATTTCAATAATTACATACTATCGTCATAAACAGAATATTTAGTACCACCAGAAGTTATACGCAAAGAACCCTTGGTGTCCGTTGTCATATTTCCATAAAATGTCTTGCCACTGATATTTATATTTAATGATGGTGTCGTTACTTTATCACTACGTAAATATATTTTATCATTTCCAAAGTGCAATATACGCCCACAATCACCAGATTCATCGGCACCCAAACCATAACCAATTGTCGTCAATCCTGTATCACATGCAGTTCTGGAATTAGAACCATTTGCAGACCAATACCCGATACCAACAGGACTACATTCTAAACCATCCATATAATATCCACCACCACAGCCAATTGTTGTACAAATATTATTAACAGTATTATTTATCCATGTTGCAACATCCCATGTAGTAGTTGGATCACCAGTATTATTTGGACAAAGTGTATCACAAGAAGATTGACCATCCGCACTGGTTGTTGTTCCATCCTGACATGCAATACATGAATCCGCACCAACATCACTGTATGAACCAGTAATACAGTCCGTACAAGTTGTTGTTGTACCTTGGGAAATAATTTGTTCTGTACTGAATGTTCCAGATGTACATGATTCAAATGGTGCAGAAATCAAAACAAATTCACCAACTGCTGGTTCAATATTTTGTGTTGTTATTTCTATTGGTCCAATAACTTGGGTCCAAGCAACACCATCCAATGATGTATAAATAGAAACATCATGATATGTGCTGCCATCTGTATGCATTGCAATTTTGAACGATCCTATTGTTTTAACAGAACCCAGATTCCAAACACAACCAGTACCCGTTTCACATGATGAATAATATGATTTTAACCAACTTCCATTAATAGCATAAGTTGCATTTGTACCTGTCACAACTGATGAATATGCCAAATAATTAGTTCCTGTTCCATCAGTTGATGTAAATGCTTGAAGTTCAACAACTTTATTATCACTATCTGTCGTATTTCCATTACCTGTAATTTTTATATAATTTGCTTGAACTGTTGTTGCCGGCAAATAAGTTCCACCAGGTAAAGACATCTTACAATCGCTCAATGCATCGTGATCGCTTGGTGTATTACCAGAAGACGTGAAACCATTGGCACAATAGCTTACCAATGATACTGAACCATATGGAACCAAAGCTGTTGATGAATTAAACCAATTACCACTGGGGGATGAACAATTTGATGTACCAATATCAGAGCTTAAAATTCTGGTTCCAACTGGACAATTCAAAATACATTTTGAAACAGATGTTTTTCCATCAGATGTATCATAATTATAACCGCTTGGACAATCGGTACATGACGCAGCACCAGCTTCGGAATATGTTGTTCCAGTACATTGTGTTATACTTCCTAAACTACCATGATTAACAAGCACGGATGGACAGAAGCTTCCTGCTGGACAAGTTGTTAATGCGCCACCTGATGTTTTGATATACGTACCATCATTTGTTTGTGCAACACATTGACTTATTGAACTTTTTCCATCAGTTGTATCATATGTATATGGTGATGGACATGGGTAACAACTTGCTGTTGTAGCACCACCAGGTAAATATGTGGCACCAGTACACTGTTCAATATTTCCTGTACTGCCATAATTTATATATCCGTATGGACATACATATCCAGGTGGACATGGTGTAGTTGTTGTATCATAAGCGTTTGCAACATATGTACCATTTGTTGTTCTTAATCGGCAAGCTGTTACACTTGTTTTATAATTAGCTCCATTATCATCATAGTTTGTTGGACATGGTGTGCATTCGGACGCACCAGCTTCAGAATAAGTTTGTCCCAAACAACCCAATGAAGATGAATTTCCATAATTTAACAACATTACAGGACAATACCAGCCAGCCGGACAAACCGTTTGGTTCAAATTTGAATAGTTAACCCCAGCGGTCGTTAGTATCTGACAATCATTTCTTGTTTTTGCGCCTGTACTACCGTCAATATAACCTGTGGGACATGCTGATATACTGCCCAAAGATCCATATTGAACAAGCGCCGCTGCACAATAATAACCAACCGGACATATTACCTGGGTTGTTGAATATGCTGTATCAATATAATAACCAGCTGTTGTTTGTAATCTACACATATTTTCGGAACTGTATCCCGTACTGCCAGCACGATAACCTTCTGGGCATTGAATTTTATCCCCAGTCTGACCATATGAAACATAAACCGATGGACAATAATAACCAGACGGACAAACTGTTTGTGCCGTATCATTTGCATTTAAAATATAATATCCAGAATATGTTAAAAATTTACATTGTTCTATTGCGGATAATCCAGTACCACCATCATCATAATTTGTTGGACAATAAATTCTTGAACCATTACTTCCATAATTTACAAGTGTAGATGGACAATAATATTTAGATGAGCAAATTATTTCTGTAGATGAATTAACTGTACCTATCCAATAACCAGGTGTGGTTTGAAATTTACATTCGTTTTGTGCAGTTAAACCAGTACCACCATCGTCATAACCAGTTGGGCAAACTGTTAAACCCTGGTCTGATGCACTGGTTTCAAAAGTACCACCCAAACAATAATTTCCCGCAGTACAGGTCGAGCATTCCGATTGATTTGCAGACAAATACGTCCCAGGGTCGCAAGTCACAGAAGCAAAAGCAGAACCGGAAAAAAGTACTATAAATAAAAACGTAAAAAATCTTGCAAAACTTTGCATTCTATAATTTCTTTTTCTCTTCCTGGGTCATTATAGGAAAAACGCGACAAGTGTTGCAAGTTAAAAACCTTATTATTATTGACTTTTGATGGGTCGATGATAGAATTCAAAACTCAGATGGGCAGGACATAGCTGACCGCAAGGCCAGAGGAAAGTCCGGACACCGTGGGACAGCATAGCGGCTAACGGCCGCGCGGGGCGACCCGACGATCAGAGCAACAGAGACGAGCCGGTTAAGTCCGGTTGAAACGGGCAATCTCTATGCGGTGCAACTTCAAATAGGCCCCCTTTAACAGTCCCAGTTTGGGGGCGGGTAGAAGGCTTCAGCTTTGCAGTAATGTAAAGTTTAGATTAATTATGTCCACCAGAAATGGTACAGAATCCGGCTTATCGCCCATCTGAGCTTTTAATAAAAAAACGCCTGATTTTTCAAGGCGCTTTTTTTACATAATTTTTCCGGATGTGGGATAAAAAGTTAATTGTATTTTTTCCCAACTTTCAAATTCCGATGCTGGCAACATTCTGAATGGTTGACATGCTTTTAACGCATTTTTTATTGTATCCAAAACATACGCAAATGCAGGATCTGATTGACTGCGTGCAGCCGATTCAAACCAAACATCACGAACCATACCATTTTTATACATAGTTAAATGCGCAACTGCACGAATATCCGTAATATCACTGCGGGTCGTATCAACAGCCCAACAACGGGTCAGGGCAACACGCAGGGCATCAACAACAGAAATTGTCATTGTTCTATCCAGTGAAACAGTTTCACGATTAACACGAACAATTGTAGTTTTTTTTGGAACTGGTTTTTCAGATTTTTTATTTTTCTTTTTTTCGGGTGCTACCAAACTTGGTTTTTCTATTGGTTTATCATCACCAAAATCCTGGTCTTTTTTTGACTTTTTATCTGGAAAATCAACAGTGTCTTTTACTTCTGGAATATCGGTGTTAAATAACTTAGTTTGGTCACCTGTAACTTTCACATTATTCAAATCAATTTCTGTAATTTCAACACGGTCGGGTGCGACCAATTTTGCATGTTTAATAACAATCGCAAAAGATGTCAGCATTATTGCCACTAAAAACAAATGCCCAAAAACGGACATCAGAATATTTTCTGATGAAAAATGTTTATTATCGTTCATTATTTATCTAGTTTAGTGCGCAGACCAACACGTTGGAATCCTGCATCTTTTAGTCGACCCATCATTGACATAACCGCACCATAGTCTGCGTGTGAATCACCATTTATCATAATTGTCAGATTTGAATTTTCACCACGCATTGCGGCAATTTTATTAACAATTTCATCGCGTCCCATCTGTGTGGATCCCAAATAATAACGTCCTGCGGAATCAACACTGATTTGGATTGCATGGTCATTTCCTGTTATACTTGAATTACCTGCACGCGGTAAATCCAAATCAATACCAGTTGTCATCATTGGTGTTGTAACCATAAAAACCGCCAACAATACGGTCATAACGTCAATCATTGGTGTCAAAGACAGAGTTGCATCTGAATTTCTTGAATTTCTGCGTGCCATTTTTATTTATACTCCGATTTTAATTTTGAATATATCAAGGTATCACATACACCACAACATTTTGCCCATGAACTTTGACGTGTTCTACCTTCCAGTACATAATTGTTTTTCTTTGCTATATTTTCAGATTTTATGTTACCTGAATCAATTTCCATTTGTATTCTATTAAATCCTATTCCAAATAATTGCTTTTCTAATGTTTGAAAAGCTTCTGTCATAAAACCATGACCTGTCTCGGAATCTGATAACCAGTAACCAATTTCACAGCTGGCAATTTCTCCAGGATTTATATTAAAAAATCTAATTCTTCCTATAAATTTATCATTTTTAAAAATTCCAAAACAAAAACCCGTTTTGTTATTCCACTGTTCATCCCGTTTTTGTAATTGTTTAAGCATATCATCTGGAGTTCTTATATATTCAATAAATCCCTGCCATTGTTCCAAACTTTCTCGAGAGTTGTCAATAATATCGAATATTATATTTGCGTTTTCTTTGGACGGCTTAATCCTGCGCAAATCAAGACGCTCTGTTTTTATATATTCTGGAAAAGTAGATAAATTAATCATACTAAAAACTTTTTTATTTTTTACCTTTTATGTCTTTTCTGACATCGTCCAGGTGGTTGTATAAATCATCTGCCTTTTTTGTAAAATACTGGTATGCCACAGCAGCTGGAACAGCAGCAATTAAACCAAGTGCTGTTGTGCCTAATGCAGTTGCTAAACCTGGGGCAATAACACCAATACTGACAGATTGATTAACACCGATTGATGCAAAAGAATCCATAACACCCCAAATTGTTCCAAACAAACCAACAAATGGTGCAACGTATGACAACATTGACAAGAACCATAAATTTTTATCGAACGGACGAATAAGTCTATCAACTACCAATTCCAAATTATCGCCAGACTTTATTGTTGTTGGGTTACGTCTTTCGAATTTCCACATGCGAAATTTTTCAATAATAATTGCCCACGAAAATACACTGGCAGCAACAAGGGTCAGCGATATTACCAAAGTTATTAAATTTCCACTGGTAAACAGCGAAAGAAGTGAAAAGCTATTTGTCATTTTATTTTTTCCTTTTTATTATTTCAGTATGTTTATAATTTCATCCGGTATGCGTTTTGGTTTCATATTAGAATCTATATACGCTGCAGTTCCGGTAAGTATAGCATAAACATCTCCATTTTTCACGAACTTTTGTTCGACATTCAACGAAGCTGCGCCCAATTTTGTCATATGTGTTTCAACAACAAAATCATCCGCCAAACGCAATGGTTTTATGTATTGCATTTTCAGTTCTTTTATAACAAAACCGATATCACCATTTTTTGGTGTTGCGTTCATCATCCACTTCATTCTTGCGCGTTCTGCGATTTCAACATAACGTGCATGATAAACAATCCCGCCGGCATCCGTATCTGCATATGCAATTGAAAAAGGGAATTTATGTATTTTATTCATTATCATCACCAATATTTTTAATATATTCCAATGTCTTTATATCCCGCATGCGGCGAAATACATTTTTGTATGTTTTCGGTACTTGAAAGTACAATTCTTCGATTGCTTCGTCAAGACTTAACCATTTTACATTTTTATTTAATTCGATTATCTCAACCAATTGGGCAATAAATATAAAATTTATTTGTTCTGTTTTTTTTTCATTTTTCAATTCAATTAATTGTGCTGTTGGATTTGAGTTAATTTTTATTGTTGCACCAACTTCTTCCATAACTTCGCGATGTAATGCATCTTCGATTGTTTCACCAACTTCGATACCACCACCAGGAATTCGATAACCAATTTTAGAATCTGGACGAAACAGGGCAATTTTATTTTCCAAACTAAAAATTACAGCACGCGCTGCAATACGTTCCTTTTTAATTTTATTTTCGGAAACTGGTAGTTCTAAAGATTCTTCGGTCAAAGTTGCAATAATTGGAATTTGCATTTTTTTATTTTTCCAATCCCAAATGTTGATATCCAGCGTCAGTGATAATGCGACCGCGGGGTGTGCGTTGAATAAATCCTTGCTGCATCAGGTATGGTTCAATTACATCTTCGATTGTGTCTGATGGTTCTGATAATATCGCAGATAAATTTTCAATTCCAACAGGTCCCCCAGCATAATGTTTTACAATCGCAGTCATATATTCGCGATCAATATTATCCAGTCCACGACCATCAATTTTTAATTGAAATAGTGTTGTTTTTATAGTGTCGGAATTTATTGATTTTGCACCAGTTGCAGCTGCAAAATCACGTGCACGTTTCAATAAACGATTTGCGATTCGTGGTGTTCCGCGCGCACTGATTGACAAAATATCAGCCGCCCCAGGTTCAATATCAATTCCCAAAATATTTGCACTGCGCGAAATAATTTTTGCCAAATCGACGGGTTCATAAAAATTCAAACGCAAATCAATTCCAAATCTGTCGCGCAGTGGATTAGATAATAATCCCGTACGTGTTGTTGCGCCAACCAAAGTAAACTGGGGTAGGTCAATTCTGACACTTTTGGCAGATGGACCTTCGCCCAGCATAATATCCAATTTGAAATCTTCCATTGCGGAATACAAAACTTCCTCGATTGCAGTTGGCAGACGATGAATTTCATCAATAAACAAAACGTCCATTGGTTCCAAAGATGTCAAGATTGCAGCCAAGTCACCTTGCTTGGTCAACATAGGTGCGGCTGTTGCACGAAAATTTGTTCCCAATTCATTTGCAATAATGTGCGCAAGTGTGGTTTTGCCCAATCCCGGGGGACCATACAACAAAACATGATCCATGGATTCACTGCGACCGCGCGCGGCATTAATAAAAACAGACAGGTTTTGTTTCAAACCTTCCTGACCGACAAAATCACCCATACGTTTTGGGCGAATACTGGTCGTCATTTCGTCTGGGATATTAGCATCTAAAAATCTTTCTTTATTTTCCATACTATAACAACTTGTCTTCTTCGTTTTCACGGCCGACGTATGCCTTTAAATCATTATACATTTGGCGCAACTCTGGGGCACCAGTATAATTTGCATCGGCATTTTTAATACGAATTGTTTCTAAATCTATTTGCGCTTGTTTTTTTAACACCTGGGTCAAATGTGTAGAAAAAGCACGTGAATCATCAGATTCTGCAGCACCCTGTATCAATAAACCACGATTTGGACGCGGCGACAAAAATGCAAAATCCGAAATCGAAGAATCAGGTGATACCAGCGCAAAACCAGAAATTTCAGGTCTGCGCATCATTGCTTGCAATACATACCAAGCGCCCAATTGATGTCCAGCCAGCCAGATTTTATCACTGTCTTCGTTATGATTTTGAATCCAATCAATTACTGTTGCAATGTCCAACATATTGTCGGCGGTTGTTCCAATTGAACCTTCGGAATCATTGACGCCACGATAATCAAAACGCAAAACAGAAAATCCAATATCCATAAATGATCTAAACATTGCATACGAAACACGATCGTTCATATGGTATTTTTGTCTGGGGTTACCGCTTAGCACGACTGCCAATGGTGCAGCTTCGGCTGCAGATTTATGATATACCGCGTGTAATTTTCCATTTTCACCTGTTATTACTATGTCAACCATTTTGAAATACCTTCCTTGATATTGATTATAAATCATTTATAGAACATTCAGAATGTTATTTTCAACATAAATATTTTTGCTTTGACACAGATGTCGCGTTTGTTCTAATATTCCATGAAAGGGAAAGGGTCAAAATATGACAAGACTTATTTTTACAGTTTTTTTTGCGTTATTTGTTGTTGGTGATGTTTGGGCTGCAGACAATTTTGCAACAGACACAACAAACCAAGGATTTCAGACTGTTTACACCGAAACACCTGTACAATCTTATTATGCATACCCAGATGACGTGAATTTTATACCTGAAAATAACTTTATGGAACGTGCTGACAGTTTAAATTATGACCAAAACATAACTGATGCACGTAATGCTGAAACTAAAAAATTACCAGGCGTTTCATTTGCTGATCGTCCGATGATTATTTGCCGCGACTTTGGCTGTACAAAATTGAATGACCGTATTACCAGAACATTTTTATTTAACAGTATTGCAAATATGTTCATGATGAATGCTCATTCACGTGTTTATATATGTGAAGCTGATCCATTCAGTCGTTCATGCCTGCAATCTGGAATATCTTTCCCAGTTCGTGCTGGTATTGCTAATGCATTGGTAAAGATACCAAAAGCAACTGTTTCCCAGGTAAATATTTCAACCGGTCTGTCCAAAGCAACCGTTGGTATGACTTATGAATTTTTAGTTAACGGAATAGACAGGGTTTGCGAACCAACCGTTATGGATATTGTTGTTCCAATTAATTCACAAGCAACATTGGCAAATCGCGAATTTACATGTAATATGACCAGTGATGGTCTGACCAACGTATCAATATTGGTTAATATTGATTATATTGATTTGGATTATGGAATCATGGGTGGATATTATTCTTTGGGTCTTCAGGGACCAACCACTGGTGGTGGAACTGGATATGCACTATTCAAAACAGAATATTCAAATGGCGGAATGAAATTCAAAGCCGCAACAGACAGCGAGTATGGGATGCAGTCGGCAACTGGCGGGATGCAAACAATACAACCGGGCGAATATGCGGTTGAACCTTTGCAGAAATAAAAATATTAAAGAGTGAGCCTTTTCACTCTTTAATTCTTTACTATATTGATATTATGAATAAAACAATTCTGATTATTGACGATGACTCTATGTTGCGCAACACGCTAGTAAAAGGTTTGCGCGCTGCGGGGTTTAACACACTCAGTGCAGATTCTGCAGAACAGGGCGCAGAAATAATGCAAAAGTTACAAGCTGACGCCATCGTTTTGGATAGAATGATGGGCGGAATGGATGGTTTAACTTTTCTACGGGGGCTTCGCAATTCTGGCAACCAAACACCTGTTATTATGCTAACAGCACTTTCGGGGCCTGAAAATGCTATTGATGGTCTTTCCGGTGGCGCTAATGATTATTTGGCCAAACCTTTTCAATTACAGGAATTGGTTTTACGTCTTAATAATATGATAAAAAATAGATTAGCTAATGAAACCAGCGGAATGCCAGATAATTTAATTTTTGCCGATGATGAATTTTTTATTAAAACCGCCGATAATGAACAACCAAAGCTATTGGCTTTGTCAGGGGAAGAAAAAAAGCTGTTACAACAATTGGTTACCCCTGTTGGTAACACTGCATCTGCGGCACCTATGGTCGCAAAACGCTTGCGCAACAAATTAAATAGTGTATTATCAAACCTAGATATAATAACAGTTCGCGGAAAAGGTTATAAAATGGTTAATGCTTGATAATTCGGTAAAAATTATTAAAAGTTAACTTAACAATAATAAAACGGAGTTTTTTATGAGATTAATACCTCGCAGTTTTTTATGGCGCACAGTATTAATGGTTTTGATACCATTGATTATCGCACAGGTTATCGTTGCAAATGCTTTCTTTGGAAACCATTGGACACGTGTTCATGGAACTATGGCGCGCAGCTTGGCTGGTGAAATTGCAACAATGGTAAATTTGATGGATGCTGGCGAAACCAGTGCCACAATGACAATGGGCCGTGATACAGGAATAAATGTAACAGTTAACGATAAATTAAACCGCCCTGAAAAAAATGATAATAACGCTCGCGAAACTGGAATGTTGGCATCCGAGTTATCATCAAAAGTAAAACGTCCTGCAACTATTTATATGGACAAAGCAAAAAGACTGGTGTTTGTTGACGTTCCGACAAAAGATGGAAAAATTGCAACTTTTGCAACTTCTTTGTATCGTATTTATTCAACCAGTACCGACGTATTTATTTTATGGTTAATTGGTTCAATATTAATTGTATCAATTTTAATTACACCATTTGTCATAATCCATACACGCAGCATTCGAAGCATTGCACGTGCAGCCAGTAATTTTGGTCGCGGATTGGACGCGCCTGGTTTTGTACCATCGGGGTCCAAAGAAATTCGCGAAGCTGCAGTTGCTATGATAAAAATGAAAGAAAGATTAAATCGTTATAATCGCACCAGAACAGATATGTTAAACGCGGTCAGCCATGATTTAAAAGCTCCACTTGCACGCATGCGTCTGGGTATTGAAACAGGCGAAGCGGAAAAAGACGATTTGATGCATGATATAGATCGTATGGCAGAAATGATTAATGGGTATTTGGCTTTTGCCCGCGGTGAAATGCCCGAAATAGAACAAAAGACCGAACTGCCAGCCATGTTGACACGTATTGTTCGTGATGCTGCTGGAAACAAAAAAATTGAAACGGTATTCCCAGAAAATCCTGTCCAGTTTTATGCCAGACCAATGGCATTGGCCAGCGCTTTTGGAAATGTTATTGAAAACGCAGCCAGATACGCAAAGAAAAAAATCAGAATTACAGAGATTGATTCCGCAGAACAGGTCGAAGTAATTATCGAAGATGATGGTCCAGGAATTCCAGATGATAAAAAAGCAGATGCTTTGCGCCCATTTGTTCGCTTGGACGAAGCACGTGGTTCAGAATCTGGTGGAACAGGACTGGGACTTTCAATTGCACAAACAGCATTTGAAAATCACGGTGGACAAATGTTCTTGGAAAATAGTGAATTGGGCGGTTTGCGTGTAAGAATCGTATTGCCTTTGTAATTGAAAAAGGAATTGTAAATGAACCTTTATAAGTTCGTATCAAACAGTATAAATGAAAAACTGGGATTTGACGCAAATCTGGAAACCCCTAAAAATCGTGAATTTGGTGATTTTGCAACAAATGCTGCAATGGTTATGGCCAAATCCGCCGGTAAAAATCCACGTGAACTGGCAGGTGATTTATTGCCAAAAATTTCCGAATTGGATTTTGTAGAAAACGCTTCAATCGCAGGACCTGGATTTATAAACATTAAAATCAAAGACAATTTTATTTGGGAATCTGCTGATAAAAAAATCGAAATAAAAAATCCAAACCCACTAACCATTGATATGGACTATGGTGCGTATAATGTGGCCAAGTCTTTACATATCGGACATTTGCGAACATCAATCGTTGGTGATACTTTTAATCGTATTGCAAAGTTCCTGGGACACAATACAATTTCATACAATCATATTGGTGATTGGGGCAGGTCAATGGGGCTGGTTATTGCATGGATAAAAAAACTTCATCCCGATTGGCCATTTTTTCAAGACAAATTTAATTCAAAACTGGACTATTCAAAATATTATATACCTGTCCAGGAATTGGATACTTATTATCCGTCCGCTGCAGAGCTGGCAAAAACAGATGAAGAATTTATGGAACAGGCGCGTGTAATTACCGCAGAACTTCAAAAGGGTCATGCCGGATACAATGCGCTTTATAACGTTTTTATCCCAGTATCATTGAAAGCAATGGAAGATGTTATAAAAAAAATAAACATTATGCCTTTTGATAATACTTTGGGGGAACGTAATGCTGCAAAGTATATTGAACCTGTTGAAAAAATTTTGCGTGAAAAACATCTTTTGGAAAAAAGCGATGGTGCAGAAATAATTGTTGTAAAAAAAGATTCTGATACTGCACCGATGCCGCCGGTTATGTTTTATAATTCGCGTGGGGCAGTTCCTTATGATGCAACCGACATTATGGCTTTGTATTACCGCAAGATTACGGATAATCCGGATAAGATAATCTATCTGACCGACAGTCGTCAAAAATTACATTTTGAACAGTTATTTCGTGTTGCGGAATTAACGAATTTATTTCCAACAGAAAATTTGGAACACATTGGATACGGAACAATAAATGGTGCCGACGGAAAGCCGTTCAAGACCCGTGACGGTAATGCGGCTGGACTGAACGATATTATTGAAATGGTAAATAATGCTGCACGCGTACGTGTTTTAGAATCCGGTAAAAAAATTAATAATGAAATAACAGAATCAATCGCTTTGGCTGCATTAAAATTTAATGATTTGATGCATGATTTACGTTCTGATTATATTTTTGATCCGGAATCAGTCACCAGTTTCGAAGGTCGCACCGGACCATATATTCTGTACACAGCCGTTCGTTTGAACAGCGTTCTGAAAAAATCAAATGTAAAAACAAACAATTCAAAACTTGTCGAATTGTCAAAAGATGAAAGAAACCTGTTGATTGGATTATTGGATTTTGAACGCACAGTGCAGGTTGCATTTGATAATCGTGCAACTGACATTTTGGCAAACTATGTCTATGATTTATGCCAGCTGGTAAATACTTTTTATCACAACTGTCCTATACTGCGCGATGATGTTGATGAACAAATTCGTGCCCAGCGTATGAAAATTGTTCAAATTGCATTTAATACACTATCAACTGTTATTGATTTAATGGGTCTAAAAATCCCTAATGAAATGTAATGGTATTATAATACCGTACTGATTTTTCTTGACTTTTCTGGTTT
>JAFGMU010000012.1 GCA_016927395.1 Alphaproteobacteria bacterium | reverse complement strand
TGTACAGTGTTATACCAAGAATCAGCACCAGCACCAACAGTCCAGAACAGACTTACTATTCCAGGAAAAAACGATAGAAATATAGAAAAAAATAACTTAACTAGACTGAACATTGGTTACTCCTGTTTTTGATTGCAGGAAAATCTAATTTCAAAATTAAAAAAATTTAATTAATTTAATATAAATATTCCAAGATGAATATACAGTGCAAACATTAACCATATTATATACAGCCATGCGATATAACCTGCGTACTTATTTTCGCGAGCAAAGAATTTTTGCATAATGCATGCGACAACCAGTATCAATATAGAGTCAACCATGCTTAGAGTTATTAAATGATATTTGAAAAGCAAAAATGGCCAAATTGCACTTAAAACTATGTTTGTTAAGAATAATCCCAATGCTTTGTTTATATGTTCTTTTTCTTCACGACTTTTTATCAAAAGGTATAATCCAACGCCCAAAACCAGATGTATCAAAGACCATAATATCCCAAATATAAAAATGTTAGGTGTAAATGGGAATTTTAAAAGATTAATATACCATTCACTGATAACACCATTTGGTAGCCAAAATAAATTTATTACACCTGGCATAAAAGATAGCAATACGGCAAGTAAAAATCTCATGAACATTTTTGATTCCTTTGGTATCATCCGTTTTCCACCATAATTTTTTAGTTAAGAACCACAAGCCCGCCATTCAAATAAAACGCGAACATAAGAAATAAGATATATGGCAATACTAAATATCCTGCATGTTTGTTTTCTAATGAAAATTTTCGTTGCATCATAACCGCAACAGTTACCATTGCTAAAATTATTATTGCCGCGGCAATAATAAAATGAAGTTTAAAAAATACAAAATTCCAAAGTGCGCTTAGAAACATATTTGCACCGAATAATGCGACAGCTGTATCAATACTGCGTTTTGTGTATTTTGGTTTTATTATTAAATAAAAAGCAATACCCAATAATAAATACATAATCGGTAAACAGATTAAAAAAATCATATTTATTGAAGGTGTCAGAGGTGTTTTTGTTAAAGTGTCATACCATGGATCAATACCACCGGTTGGCACCCAAAACATTCCAACAATTCCCGGGAAAAAAGACAAGAATAATGAAAACGCAAGTTTTACTGGAACCATCATACTCTCCTATGTTTACTGAAAATTCTATCAGAAAACATAAGAGGTTATGATAAGAATGAATTCATAGTTTTAATTCAAGAAATAAATCCCAGAATTCAGATATAAAGCACAGAATAACCATATAATATATGGTAATACAAAAAAGCCTGAATCTTTGCTGAATTTACTGAATTCTTGGCGCATCATAAATGCAATCAGTATCAATGCAACAATTATTACTGCACCCAAAACAATTAAATGCTGACCAAAGAAAATATAACTCCATGCGGCATTTAAAATTATGTGAGTTACAAATAATTCTGTGGATAACAATTTATCACGTGAAGATTTATTTGATCTTATGACCAAATAAAAAGCAAGCGCCAATAGAAAATAAAGAATCGTCCAAATAACTCCAAAAAACCAAGATGGTGGTGTAAACATTGGATGTACCAATGCACCATACCATGCGCTGCCACCACCAGATGGGGTCCAATACATTCCAATTGCACCGGGTATAAAAGACAAAATCAATGCCAATATAAATTTTAATGCTTTCATTTTTTTCTCCTTTTTAGGTTTGAAAATATGTATTAAAAATTAAACACGTAATACTTTTGATCCAGGACCGCCCAGATTTAAATATTTTAATCCAAGTTCTTGTATATAATCTGGCGAATAGTTTTGTATCAATTCAATATGGTGTTTTAATGTGTCTAATTTTTCTTGTTCAACAGCCAATTGTTTTTGTTCGTCATTCAACCGCCAAATATTTATTACAAATTTTTGAATACTAACTTCGCCAAAAAATATTCTAACAAACATAAATAGTGCGAAAAAAGCGGCGAAAATTCCCAACTTTCCACGAATTCCACCATTCCAAGCACGACCCATAAATTCAAATAATTTTTTGATTTTATCCCACATGTATGTAATTATAGCACAAATGTTTAAAGATAATCAAATTTTTGCAGCACCCATGGCGGGTATAACTGACAAGCCATTTCGTCAGATAATTCGAAAATATTCGCCTAATGCTTCTATGGTTACGGAAATGATTTCTTGTCATTCACTGGTTGGTCAGCATAAAAATTGTTTACGTAATTTTGATGACTATTATGATGAAGGTAATATAGGTGCACAAATTTTTGGTGCCAAACCCGAATTAATGGCCGAAGCAGCTAAAATTCTGGAAGGTCAGGGTGCAAAATGGATTGATATAAATATGGGGTGCCCCGTACCCAAGGTCGCAACCAAGGCAGGCGCGGGGGCATGGCTGATGCGTGATCATTTATTGGCTGGACGAATAATCAGTGCCGTTGTAAGCGCTGTTAACATTCCTGTTTCTGTGAAAACCAGATTGGGTTGGGATGAATCGACCAAAAACTGGGTTGAATTAATTCGTGTTGCTGGGGATTCGGGGGCTAAATTTGCCACACTACATGGTAGAACGCGTTCCCAGGGATATTCTGGGCATTCTGTTTTGGAACAAAAGCCATCAGGACTGATACCAATAATTGGAAATGGTGACATACAGACACACGAAGATTTATTAAAAATAGTTTCTTTGGGTTATGATGGTGTAATGGTTGGTCGTGGATTGTTTGGCAAACCATGGATTTTGGGACAATTGACTGACAATATTCAAACTCCAAATGATATAAAATCGGTTGTTTTGGAACATCTGGGCTTGGTTTTGGAATATTACGGACCAAAATCAGGTATTCCATTATTCAGGAAACACGCAGCCTGGTATTCGGCCGGGATAAAAAATTCCGCGGAATTTAGAATAAAAGTTAACCAAATAACCGACCAAAACGAATTAAAATCTGTAATTTGCGAATTTTTCAATTGCTTTGGCAATTCATAGTTTCTATGATTAGTAAACATTAGGTACAGAGGAATAGGATATATAAAATGACAGAACGTAACAAAGAATTGACTGCCGCACAGATGTTGTTCGAAGCTCGAACCAGTGGTCGTCGTAAACGCGAAATTTCTACTATATCAAGATTGTTGTGCATCCGCGAAGAATACTTGGTTGCGCTGGAAAACGGCAAATACGACATGATACCAGAAATGGTATATGTTTTGGGTTTTGCCCGCAATTATGCTATGGAATTGGGATTGGATCCTGAAGAAATTGTTTCAAAAATAAAGAAAGAAATGGGAATTGAAAACGAATTCGAATCGGATTCGGATGAAGAATTATATTACGAAGAAGATACATCAAAAACTGATAATGGCCCCAAGGGTAGAAAAAAACAGGCAAATATGTTTTTTGAAAAAATATCAAAATTTATTTATAAAAATTGGAAATGGATTGTTTCAATATTGGTTGCACTGATAATCGTAATTGTTGGTTTATCTTTTATTTTCTCTTTGGGAAATGAATCTGAAAGCTATAACTCTCAGGAAACATCAGAATCTGTCGCTTTGAAAAAAGAACCTTCCTATAAATTGCCAATACGTGAAAAGTTTGGAACAGAAAATGCCGCAACTGCAAACGTTATAATCCAGGCAAACCAAGAAGCTTGGGTAAAAATCGAAGATGCGCGTGGAAATACAGTATTCAGCCGTGTATTAGTCGCAGGTGACGTTTATTATGTACCAAGTGGCGATAAATACAAGGGAACATTTGGAAACGCTGGTGGTATTGATGTTTGGGTAAATGGAAAATTGATTCCAAAATTGGGATCAATAAATACCAGAAAATCTGGCGTTATAATGACACCAGAAGCTCTGATACCGGCACCGGATGCATCGGCAGAAGTCGAAGAATAGTGTTAAAACCAGGGGCGATTTAATTTTCGCCCCTTGTTATTGAATTTTCTAAATTTTTCTCTATATTTCATACCATGGATAAAATAAAGATTCGCGGCGCACGCGAAAATAATCTTAAAAATATTGATTTGGACATACCAAAAAACAAATTGGTGGTCTTTACTGGCGTGTCCGGATCTGGAAAATCTTCATTGGCATTTAATACTATTTATGCCGAGGGACAACGTAGGTATGTAGAATCTTTGTCCGCGTACGCGCGCCAGTTTTTGGATATGCAGAAAAAGCCCGATGTCGATATTATCGAAGGTTTATCACCAGCAATTTCAATTGAACAAAAAACAACATCTAAAAATCCACGTTCAACGGTTGGAACTGTGACGGAAATTTATGATTATTTCAGATTGTTGTGGGCGCGAATCGGTGTGCCATATTCGCCTGTGACGGGATTGCCGATAAAGTCACAAACGATTTCAGAAATGGTTGATTGGACTTTGAAGTTGCCCGTGGATACTAAAATTTATGTCATGGCACCACTGGTTCGTGATAGAAAGGGTGAATACAGAAAAGAAATTGCTTTTTTAATTAAACAGGGTTATCAGCGAGCGGTTGTTGATGGTGCGGTTTATGATTTACATTCAGTCCCAGCATTGGATAAAAATAAAAAACATAACATTTTTGTAATTGTTGACAGATTGACGTTGCCAAATGAAAAACTGGGCAAAGAAGAACGGGAAGAATTTAATTCCAGATTATATTCATCATTTGAAGGTTCTTTGCGTCTGGTACCCGGCAGTGTTTTAGTTCGCAGACTGGATACTGAAGAAGATATTTTATATTCACAAAATTATGCATGTCCGGTCAGTGGATTTACTGTTCCAAAAATTGAACCACGTCTGTTTTCTTTTAACGCGCCGGCTGGTGCTTGCGCTGCGTGTGATGGGTTGGGTGTTCAGTTGAACATGTCACCAGATTTAATAATCCCAGATCCTTCTAAATCAATTTTGGACGGTGCAATTGCACCTTGGTCACGTGGTGGAATGTTGACCCAGTATGATCATTTATTAGAAGCATTAAAACGTAAGTACAAAATTCCAATGGCAAAACCATGGAATAGTTTAACCCAAGAACAAAAAAATATTATTCTGTATGGAACTGGTGATGAACCAGTAAAAATAAATTGGAATGGTTTTGAATATGAAAAACCATTTGAAGGTGTTATTTCAAATTTGGAACGTCGCTGGCGCGAATCAGAATCTGATTCAATGCGTGCAGAATTATCAAAATATCAATCACAAAAACCATGCCCAGTATGTCATGGGAAACGTTTGAATATCCAGGCACTGTGCATAAAAATAAATGGCATGGATATTATGGACATTGCGACCATGCCTGTGAATGAATCTGTTGAATGGTTTCGCGATTTACCAAATCATCTGACACAAAAAGAAAATGATATTGCACGTGTTGTATTGCGTGAAATTACCAGTCGTTTGGAATTTTTACAAAATGTTGGATTGGGTTATTTAACTTTGTCACGAACTGCTGGAACATTGTCCGGGGGTGAAGCGCAACGAATCAGATTGGCATCGCAGATTGGCAGTGGGTTGTCAGGCGTATTGTATGTTTTGGACGAACCTTCGATTGGTTTGCACCAAAGCGATAATGATAAATTGCTGGATACGCTTAAAATGCTGCGCGACAAAGACAATACAGTTATTGTTGTTGAACATGACGAAGATGCAATGCGCACTGCCGACTATTTGGTGGACATTGGTCGTAACGCAGGTGTTAATGGTGGAAATATTGTTGCCGCCGGTACACCAGAAGATATTATTAAAAACCAAGATTCGCTGACAGGACAGTATTTGTCAGGTGTTAAGAAAATTGATGTTCCAAAAAAACGCAGATCTGGAAATGGTAAAAAAATAACGGTCCAGGGTGCACGTGAAAATAACCTGAAAAATATAAATGTTGAATTTCCATTGGGTAAATTCATTGCTTTGACGGGTGTATCGGGATCTGGAAAATCAACTTTGCTATTGAACACTTTATATCCTTCTTTGATGCGTGCTTTGTATAATTCAAAATTGGAATCTGGCGCGCATGACATAATTACTGGTATGGAAAATATTGATAAAGTCGTTGATATTGACCAAAGCCCAATTGGTCGTACACCACGCAGTAATCCTGCGACTTATACAGGAGTGTTCACAAATATTCGTGATTTTTTTGCCGCATTACCAGAAGCAAAAACACGTGGTTATACCGCCGGCAGATTTTCTTTTAATGTCAAAGGTGGACGGTGCGAAGCATGTCAGGGTGACGGTCAGATAAAAATTGAAATGAATTTCCTGGCGGATGTTTATGTCGAATGTGACAAATGTCAAGGAAAACGATATAACGAAGAAACGCTGGCAGTTAAATATAAAGGCAAATCAATCGCAGATGTTTTGGATATGACTGTTGACGAAGCATACCGATTCTTTATTAACGTTCCACAAGTTGCAAAAAAGCTGGAATTATTAAAGCGCGTTGGTTTGGATTATATAAAACTGGGTCAAAGCAGTTTGGATTTATCAGGTGGAGAAGCACAACGTATAAAATTATCAAAAGAATTGGCTGCTCGCAGTACTGGTCAGACTTTGTATATTCTGGACGAACCTACAACAGGTTTGCACTTTGAAGATATAAAAATGCTGTTGTCTGTTTTGCAAGAATTGGTCGAGCAGGGCAATACAGTTATTGTTATAGAACATAATTTGGAAGTTATAAAAACAGCCGATTGGGTAATTGATTTGGGACCAACCGGTGGCGCAGGTGGTGGAAAGGTTATTTCTGTTGGAACACCAGAACAGGTTGCAGCCGACAAAAATTCTTTGACGGGTAAATATTTAAAAAAATATTTGAAATGATTTTATAAGTTGCAATCTTGAAATAAGCATTTAAAATATAATTTGTAATAACAAACCAAAAAATATGCAATAACTAATATTACCAGTGTTATTTGCAGTTTTTTGTACTAAAATGTATTTGCAATATTTTTCCAGATGCGTGCAATTCAGTACAAAGTTTTAATAATTTATAAGGAGTAATATAATGTTCGGATTCGGAAAGAAAAAAACAGAACTAGATTCAGAAATTTCAGAAGAAAAAATCCCAAGCGGAATGAAAGAAACTGCTGCACGTATGATGTCTGGTCAATTTGACATGAACGACATGTTGGCACAATTAAAACAGATTAAGAAGATGAGTAACTTCAGTGGATTGTTAAAAATGGTTCCTGGTATGGGTTCAGCTGTTGGTGCAATGAAAGAAAAAATCAAAGACGGCAGTGTTGATGCTCAGATTAAAATACTGGAAGCAATGACAGCCATAGAACGCGCTGATCCTGAAAAAATATTTGCAAATGCCAAAACACGAATTGCCGAAACAGCCAAAGTTACAGTTCGTGAAGTCGAACATATTATAAAGCAATACCAGACAATGAAACGTCAAATGGCGATGGTTCAAAGAATGGGTGGTATGGAAGGTGTAATGGAAAAAATGAAAAATATGCCAGGCCCAAAACCACAATAAAAAATTTTTATAAGAGAGAAGAGAATGTAAAAGCTTAATTTTAAAAAGGTTTAATAAAAAATGGTTCAATTAATAAAAAGCTCAGCTTTTACATCTAAAAATTTATGCAGTTTTGTTCTTATT
>JAFGMU010000011.1 GCA_016927395.1 Alphaproteobacteria bacterium | reverse complement strand
ACCTTTTGTATTGACAAATTTGTTTTTTGTTTTATATTGTCACATGTTACATACAAGGGAATATAAAATCAAATGAAAACATTGATAAATAAAGCTTATGAAGGTATAGGGCATATTTTACCAGATACAAATACAGATTGTCGTGATAGATTAGGGGATATTCGCGCAGAATCTTTGGTTAAATCTTGCAATACAATCAAAGTAAGAATGGAAATAATCAAAAGAAATATAACATTTATTAAATATTTTGGATTATTTATTAGAAATATAAAATTGTCAGAACGTTATAAAAGAAATTTAGAAATTTTAAATAAGTCTAAATCAGAAATTGAAATTTCTTTGAAATCTTTGGCAAAATATGGTTTTATAGATGTCAAAAATGATGCTTATGAATTAAAAACAGAATTGGATATATTATTCACTGATTTATCAAATAGTGAAAAAAAGCTTAATAATAAAACTAAAAAATCCGGACTTGTAGAATCTTTTAAGGATACAATAAGGTTGAGAGCTTTTTTAAGCGCATTAAAACAAAAATAAAATAGGTGATTAAAATGTCGTCCGAATTACAATCTTTACGAATTGAATTAACGTCAATAAAAACCGAAATAGAAAGTTTGTTGAAACTTCAGAAAAGCAGGCCAGAAACACACGGATTGCAAGAACGTTTGAGTTTTTTGAAAAAAAATGAAATATCAGTTTTAGAGAAAATTAAGTCAGAGATTAAGAAAATACTGGATAATGAAACCAAGAGAGTTCAATCAAATACCAAAGTTGATTTTTTAATTGATATCTCACAAGAATATAAAAACTTATGTAATGTATTAGAAAGATTGCAAAAAAATAGTGGTAAAAAAGTTGCTTTTGCAAAAGCTGAAAAAACTTTTATAAATAACGGAAATATTCATAGCCGTGTTGAAATAGAAGAATCAATACGTGAAGCAGATGAACTTTTATTAAAACAATTTGAATATTCTTCAAAAAAAAATAGTCATGGATCATAATATTTTATTATAACAAATAATCCGTTCCGATTTTTGGGACGGGTTATTTTTTGATTTGCTTTTTATTTCAAAAATTGCTAAATTTCCTGCTGCCAAAGAGGGTGATATGTCAGTAAAATCCAGAAGAATCTTGAAAAAAATTATAAGTTGGGCCGGACCGTTGTTTTTTGTTCTGGCTGTTGGTATGTTGTACTGGCAGTTGCGACAGAATTCCCTGTCTGACATAGCACACGCATTGATGAGCATACCTTTTACCAATTTAATTTATGCTGTTGTTGCATGCGTTGTTGGGTATTTATCTCTGTCTCTCTATGATTTTTTGGCGCTGCGTTATGTAGGCAAGCATGTAACTTGGTGGAAATGGATGTTGGCCGGAATGTTGGGCTTTGCCATTAGTAATAATGCAGGTCATGCGGTCGTAAGTGGCGGCGCAATAAGGTACCGTTTGTACACCAGATGGCGTATTCGTGCAGGTGAAATTTTGAAAATGTTGGTTTTTTCCGGTTTTACTTACTTTTTGGGTTGTGCGTCAATTATGATTTTGGGATATTTCCTGGTACCACATTCATTATTTGAAAATTCTGTTGGTGCCACTGTTGGAATTAATGGTTTATTTATTTTTAGTGCAGCTTCGTTGGGTGCATATTTTGCCATAACAATATTTTTTAGAAAAAAAAGTATAAAGATTGGTCAAGCTAAATTCCAGGTTCCAAACACCGAAGTTGCGTTTTTACAAATGTTGTTGGGTATGGCAGACAGTATTTTAGCAGGATTGGTGTTGTATTTCTGTTTGATTCCTTTTGTTCAGATACCTTTTGGAACATATATTGGCTTGTTTGTAATCGCACAAACCGCAGGTGTATTCAGCCAAGTTCCTGGTGGAATTGGTGTTTTTGAAAGTATTTTCTTGCTGGCATTGCCAGATGATGTCAGTCGTGCAAGTATTTTTGGTGCATTATTGGCGTTCAGAATCATATACTATGTACTTCCACTTATTGGTGCTGGGGGATTGTTTATAATTTATGAAAGATGGCTGCGTAATCGTATGAAACGTTGGCTGGAAGAAGCAAAGCAACATTTGCCACATTTCCCTGAAATTCGTAGAAAAAAATAAAAACCTTGCCTTATTATTTATCTCATGCTAATGTACTTTTCGTTGTATAAAACGGGGTGACTTAGTGTTCTTATTATCACAAGTTTTCTTAATTCGATTTGCGCTGGTGCTTATTTTGGCGCGTTCTCTTGGCATGGGCTTAGAAGCCCCATGGGGACGGATTATTTCTGTTGCATACACTTCAAAAACAAAAGGATTATTAAATGTCAAAGAAAATTTACGTGGATGCAGTCCACCCGGAAGAAACAAGGGTGGTGGTGGTAGATTCCGCGTCTAATCGTGTTTCAGATTTCGATGTAGAAACAACAACAAAACCACAAATCAAAGGAAATATCTATCTGGCCAAAGTAATACGCGTAGAACCCAGCTTGCAGGCTGCGTTTGTCGATTATGGTACTGGCAAGAATGGATTTTTGCCTTTTTCAGAAATTAACCCAGATAATTATCAGGTCAGCCCAGAACAGAAAAAAAAGCTGTTAGAATTGGCACATGCTAACATAGTTGATGATGATGACGATCCAAATGATGATGACGAAGTTGTTGAATTTGATGATAATGAAGCAGGCGAAGATAATAAAGAATTTATCAAACGTGCCCGCGAATTCAGAATCCAAGATGTTATTAAACCTAAACAAATTTTGTTGATCCAAGGGGTCAAAGAAGAACGTGGTCAAAAAGGCGCATCTATGACAACATATCTGTCATTGGCGGGTCGTTTTGCAGTTTTAATGCCAAATTCCAGAAAACGCAATTCTTATGGGATTTCTAAAAAGATTTCAGATAAACCGGAACGTGCCAGATTACGTGAAATATTGCATAGTTTAAAAATACCACGCGGTATGACCGTTGTTTTACGTACAGCTGCTTTTGGTGCATTGGCCGAAGATATTTCCAAAGATTATGATTATTTGGTCGGACTTTGGAATGATATTCGCAAAACCACACTGGAATCAGTTGCGCCGGTTGTAATTCATACCGAAGATTCATTATTGCGCCGTGTTGTTCGCGACTTTCTAAGCGACAAAGAAGATACATTGGTTATCCAGGGTGAACAGGCTTATGAAGCGGCTAGATCTAATTTTCAACAAATGTACGGTCGTCCACCGAAAAAACAGTTAGTTTTGTATAAAGATGTTGCAGTTCCATTGTTCGTAAAGGCCGGAATTGAAAAACAGTTAGAAGGTTTGCATGGACCATACGTAACATTGCCATCGGGTGGTTCATTGGTTATAAACCAGACCGAGGCAATGGTTACAATTGACGTTAATTCTTCACGTGCAATAAAAGAAAAAGATATTGAACAAACTGCTCTGAATACTAATTTAGAGGCAGCCGAAGAAATCGCATTACAATTACGTTTGCGTGATTTGGCGGGTATTGTTGCAATTGACTTTATAGATATGGAAGAAGAACGCAATAATAGAAAACTGGAAACAAAAATGCGCGAAGTTATGAAACGTGATCGTGCACGCACCCAGATTGCCAAAATCAACAATTTCGGTGTTTTGATGCTTTCTCGTCAGCGTCTGCGCAGCAGTTTTATGGAATCTTCGTATGTACAGTGTCCACATTGTTTGGGTGCTGGTATCGTGCCAAGTATCCAGACGGCTGCAGTTATAATGTTCCGCCATTTACAGGAAAAATTGTTGGCAAAAAGCGCACAGAAAATAATTATTACAGTTCCAACCGATGTAGCAATTTATTTGCTGAACCATAAAAAAGCTGAATTGTCTGAAATGGAATCTAAGTTCGAAACAGAAATTGTCATTGTTGGCGATGACAGCATGATGAGTATTGACCAATATTCAATACAGCGTGTTGCCCCAGAATCTAACAAAACCGAAGATATTTTGAATGCTTATGCACCTTCTACTGATGCAAAAAAGAAGAATGCAGTCCATGTTGAAGCAAAAAAGACAACAATGAACGCACCGCGTCATAAACTTAACAAAAAACAACAACAGCAACAGAAACAAAAAAGTTTTTGGAAAAAGTTGGTTGGATAAAAAAACGGGCAATTGCCCGTTTTTTTTAATAAACTTTTACAGATTCTTGTTTTAATGCATTTTGTATTTCCAAGTTTTTTGAAATTACTTGGTTAATATGGACTTTTTCTTTATGCACATTGCGTGTTATAGAATCAATGGAATATATTTCTAAAACTTTACCCAGATTTGTGATGCTGATGATTTCAAGATTTTCATCTAAAACCTTTTCACTATTAGGATAAAACAAATTATGAAAGTGTTGATTTGTTTTTGCATCAACTGGACGACCATAAATATCCAATAGGTTTCTGCCAAAAATAAAGTTTATACATGGTTTTTCTGATAAATTAACCCAATTATCAACCAAAGTAATTCCATTCAAAGAAACCCTGAAAGTAAATGGTTTGGATGCTGTTGAGAAATCTAAATTTGAAAAATTTTTAGTTTGGTTCATTATCACTACTCTTTTCTAAGATTATTATCATATTTTTTATAAGCCTGTCGATATTAGTATAATTAATAAATTTGTCAAATTTTTTATCATTGAAAAAATTGCTGTTTTTGCTAGATTCTGTACATGAAGAAAGATTTAATCGATTTCCTGAATACAGATTTACAGTTCGTAAAGGGTGTTGGACCAGTTTTGGCGTCAAAATTTCAAGAAGTTTTAGGTGGACGTCGAGTTTTGGATTTTTTGTTACATAAACCTGCATACGTCCGTCCGCGTGAAATTACAGATAGTGTTATGAATGTTACTGCAGGGGATGTTATAACAATCCAGCTTCATATAAAATCACATAAAAAAGGTGGGGTGTTTCGCGGTCGTCGTGCGCCAACTCAGATTATTTGTAATGATAAATTGGGTGCACCTGTTACCATTCAATTTTTTAATTCAAACTTTTTGGATTACTGGTTAAAAAAATTACCAGTTGGCGAATGGCGCATAGTTAGCGGCAAATTAGAATTTAATAATAATGGTGGTGCAATAATCAGTCACCCCGAATTTATAGAATGTATTGAAAATGCGGCAAAAATCCCAACTATTCAATCAGTATATCCATCGACCGAGGGATTAACGCAAAAAAATTTTGCGAATGTTCGAGACCAGGTTTTTTATGCGCTTAGCAATAAATTATCACCTGGTTATGACGAAGAAAATGTTGTGCGGTTTTTTGACGCCTTGCGTACTGTGCATTTCCCACAATCTGCAGGGGACTTGTTGCCGCAATCTGATGCAATGATGCGATTGGCATATGATGAATTATTTGCACATCAGGTTGCTATTGCAATCACCAGAAAACAGCGAATTAATGTAAAAAATCATCGTCCGATACGTGAAAAGAAATATGATTTAATTGAACGGTTTTATTCTGAGTTACCATTTGATTTAACCGGGGCACAGAAACGCGTTATTGATGAAATTTTTGAAGATATGAAAAAGCCTGTACCAATGATGCGTCTGGTTCAGGGTGATGTTGGCAGCGGTAAGACAATTGTTGCATTGGCTGCATCAATAAATATGGCAGAACGTGGTGCACAAACAGTTTTGATGGCTCCGACTGATACATTGGCGCAACAGCATTTTGCAAAATTAAAACCATTGTGTGATAAAATTGGAATTATATGTGATGTTTTAACCGGTCGTGATAAGGGTCGTGATAGAAATGAAAAATTGATTTCATTAAAATCTGGTCGTACAAGGTTGGTTGTGGGAACACACGCGCTTTTTTCATCTGATGTTGAATACAAAGATTTGGGATTGATAATTGTGGATGAACAACACAGATTTGGTGTTGATCAACGCGAAGCAATTCGTAAAAAAGGCATCAACCCAGATATGTTGGCATTGTCTGCAACACCAATTCCGCGGACTTTGTCTATGACGATTTATGGTGATATGGATATTTCAATACTTAATGAAAAACCTGCAGGGCGATTGCCAATCAAAACGACCAAACTGCCAATTTCCAGGGTAAATGATTTAATTTCCAGATTGTCACTACAAATTAAAAACGGTGCAAAAATATTTTGGGTCTGTCCATTGGTCAAAGAATCCGAAACGCTGGATTTGATGGCTGCCCAGGAACGTTATGAATTTTTGAAAAAATATTTTCCAGATACTGGTTTGGTTCATGGCAAAATGGATAAAAAACAGCGCGATAAGACAATGGCACAATTTTCTGATTCAAATTCCAAAATTCGCATTTTGGTTTCAACCACTGTTATCGAGGTTGGAATTGACGTACCATCAGCATCAATAATTGTAATTGAAAATGCTGAAAGATTTGGTTTGGCGGCTTTGCACCAATTGCGTGGTCGTGTTGGGCGCGGTCAGACACAGTCTTTTTGTATTTTGCTGTATGGAAATAGTGTCAGCGAAGATGGTATAAAAAGATTAAGTGTTTTATGTGAAACAGATGATGGATTTTTGATTGCCGAACAGGATTTGATGATGCGTGGTGTTGGCGAATTGTTGGGAACAAAACAGAGTGGATGGATTGCGTATGAATTTGTTGATTATCGTGAACATCGCGATTTGTTTAAACTGGCTGCACGTGATGCGCGTGAATTGGATGTGCCGTCGGAGTGGGCGAATGATTTAATGTTCATATTTAATCGTGAAAACAGGGCAAGGGCATGAAAAAGCTTTTATTGATTTTTATAGTTTCTGTTTTTGTATCAAATGGTGCAGTTGCTGCGACCATGATAAACGATACGGAAATTGAAAATGTTTTGACTGAATTAGTTCGACCACTGACCCATGCCGCTGATATTCAAGATTCCAGATTAAAAATAAACATTGTAAACAGTGATGAATTTAACGCGTTTGTCAGCGGTGGCGAAGAAGTTTTTATATACACTGGACTGTTAAAACAAATAAAATCACCAACTGCATTACAGGCAGTAATTGCACACGAATTGGGACATATGTTGGGTGGACATATGGTTCAAATGTCGCAACGTATGTCTGCTGAATTAACGCGCACAATGATTATTCAGGCGCTGGGGGTTGGTTTAATGGTTGCTGGTGGTAATCCTGCATTGGGGGCGGGGGTTCTGGCGGGTTCTGGTGGTATTGCCCAGCAATCAATTTTATCTTTTTCGCGTGACGAAGAACGAATTGCAGATGATTTGGGTGTTGATTTGATGGTAAAAGCAAAATTGAATCCAAATGGATTTATCGAAGTTTTTAAGCAAATGAATGAAATGACTGGTGCAGCAGAATCAAAAATAAATCCAAATCAAATAAACCACCCGCTGACTATGGAAAGATTGAATAATGTAAAAGAAAAAATAAAAAAGCTGGAATACAAATATAAATCGAATAAAAAATTAGAAGAAAAACAATCGGCACAATATGCTTTGGTGCGCGCAAAATTAACCGGTTATTTGGACGGTTATGAACGTACAGCAGAATTATATCCATCGTCTGATAAATCTGATGCGGCAATTTATGCGCGTGCAATTGCCAGTATGCAGGCAGGAAATTTAGAAGCTGCAAAAACAGGTACTATGACACTGATTTCTCAGACACCAAAAAATCCTTATTTTTATGAGCTGTTGGGTGATATTGAATACCAATATGGTCATTATGACGACAGCGTAATTGCATACCAGAAAAGTTTGGATTTATTGAATAATAATGCGCCACAAATACAAACTGCATTGGCGTTGGTTTTATCAGAAAGAAAGAAACCAGGTGATGATAATCGCGCAATTGAATTGTGCAAGCGTGCAATTCTGATTCAGCCGCAACCATTGACTTATTGGATATTGGCGCGCGTTTATACCGGTGGAAAGTCTGATTGGGCCATGGCAGAATATTACAATATGGTTAACAAAAAATCAGAATCAAAAAAATATGCGACCAAAGCGCAAAAGTCTTTACCAAAAAAATCACCAGAATATTTAAAATCTGGTGATTTGTTGAAATAAAAAAATACCCCAAACGGGGCATTTTTTATTTTACAAAACTATAATTCATTTTCAAATGATCCGAATTATATGTTCCATTCAGAATTGCCAATGTATCTTCGACCAAAACCAATTCTTCGTTTGTTGGAACCATAAACACTTTGATTTTGCTGTCTGGGGTGCTGATTTCTGTTTCGCCTGCACCCAGGAATGTCGCAGCTTTGTTGTTTGCTTCTTTATCCAGTTTAATTCCCAAATGTTCCATATTGCTGCAAATTTGTTCGCGTAACATGAATCCATTTTCACCAACACCAGCAGTAAATACAATTGCATCAACTGGTTCGCCGATTGCTGCAATATAAGAACCAATAAATTTCTTTACGCGGCTTGATTCCATTTCGAATGCTAATCTGCAACCTTCGTTATCGCCCAGATGTTCTTCAACATCGCGTCTGTCCGCATAACATTCTGTTATTCCCAAAATACCAGATTTTTTATTTGATACTTCCAAAATCAAATTATCGGATAATCCCAGTTTTTCTTTTACATAGAATAATACAGCTGGGTCTAAATCGCCTGTGCGTGTTCCCATAACTAAACCAGCCAGTGGTGTCATACCCATTGATGTTTCAATGCTGTAACCATGTTTGATTGCACAAGCAGATGCACCAGATCCAATATGCAAAGATATGATGTTGCATTCGGAGGCTGGTTTGCCCAACAATGCAGCAATACGTTTTGAAACGTACAAATGCGATGTTCCGTGGAATCCATATTTACGTACACCCAATTCACGGTACCATGCGGTTGGTACTGCATAGCGATAGTTGTAATCTGGCATTGTTTGATGGAAAGCAGTGTCAAAAACAGCAACCTGTTTTGCATGTGGCAAAACTTCCTTGGCTGCGACGATACCTGTCAAATTTGCAGGGTTGTGCAATGGTGCCAAATCTGACAAATCGTTTATTGTTTTAATAACTTCGTCTGTTGCTTCGACGCTGCATGCAAACTTGTCCCCACCATGGACAACGCGGTGACCAACGGCTGCAATGTCAGATAATGAAATTCCATTTTCTTTTAACAAATCCATAACACTGCTTAATGCTTCGGCATGGTTATTCATTTGAATATCTTTTTTGCCGCTGTTTGAATCAGATTTGTATTTTATAAAAGAACCAAATTCGTTAATTTTTTCAGCATTTCCCTTGAAAACAGGTGTGTGAGTATCGGTGTCAAATACTTGGAATTTAAGAGTGGAAGAGCCACAGTTCAAAGCTAGAACATACATTTAATATCCTTTTTTTTTGAATTAAAGTAAACCGAGAATAACAAAAAAACTAAGACGATTCAATACCAAACTATGAATTTAATTTTCCAGTTAGTATTGGTAATATTTGTACTGGTCCCGCTGGTTTTGTGGCTTACCCAAAAATTTTCTGATGCAACCAATAACCTGACATGTAAACCACTTTCATCCAAAAAAGTATTTGGTGATGGATTTGTACGATTACCTATACCGAATGCCGAAACTGTATCACCGATTGAATAACCGGCTTCGGGTGTTTGGCAAACCAATACTGCACGCGCAAGTTTTGCTGCTGATGATATACTGAAAATCCATTCTAAATAACTGACGTTTGCAATCATAGAAAGGTTGCTTTCAGTAATTTTTATTGTTGGTGCAGAATATGTTTCAAAAAGACTGGACCAGAAACTGGGGTCCACTGAATTGATATTAAATTCAGTTGTTGTTCCACCATCTGGGCTGGTTGTGACTTGATCTTTGCGGGCCAGTTCAAATCCGCCCAGGGTTTGACCATCATGCACACGAATGGTATTGGCAGTTGTGTCAAAAGACAGCTCGCCAGATAGTCCAGTAAAGTTATCATTTTGCGTGGCTGTACCGCGCCGAATTTGTAGAACTCGGGTCATTTATTTTCCTTTTATTTATAAAGATATTGATTTTTTATGCATAAAAAAACACCGCCCAAGGCGATGTTTTAATTGAACATGATTGTATCATAAAACCCCAAAAAAATCAAGCTGCAAGTTGGTGATTATGAATGTAATTACTATAAATTTGTTTCATTCCATCTTTACCGTGTAATTCCATAAATTTTTTAGCTTTTTCACTTGCTTTGCCTAATGCGTGACTTTTTGTTTTGCCAGATTCCAAGAAATCCCAATGTGCCATTAACTCATGATACATATTTTTATCTTTATCATTCCATTTTGTGGTTGCTTCATCATATCGTTTAATCTGCTCATCCATCTCAGCTACACTTGCTTTTGCAGAGTTGAAATAATCAATAGGTTTTCTTTTTATTTTGGCTTCATCAATTAAATTATTATAACTTCCTTCTAGTTTTTTCTTACCTTCTACAAGGCTAGAAAGATCATTATGCAAATTTTTTAATTCAGAATTATTTTTTGAAATAATATCAGTTTTTTCTTCGTCTGTCATTGCAATAAAAGCTTGAGAATCTTTAATATTTTCAATATATTCTTCCAGATTAGTAATTTCATTATTTGTTATATTTATGTATTCAGTTACTTCATCAAGCTCTTTTTTTATATCTTCAATATCTTTATTTAAATTATCTAAATCTTTTTGTTTTTTATTAATATTCCTAGAATTAATATCATAACGTTTATTCAACTTTCGTAATAATGATTTACGTCTTTTTTTATCTTCAATTGTTTGGTTTTTTCTTTCTTCCAATGATAGTAGTTTATCTGAATGTAAACTACTCCATTTTTCTTGGGCTTTTTCTACTGGTTTAACATTGCCATTAAAAGAACTACGTGAACGTTGAATGGTATTTTTAGTTATTGTTATTCCATATCCAATACCTAAAAAAGCAGTTTTTACGGTTTTATCTAGAGCAGTTGTAACAAATTTAATTGCATCATTACCCTTATTCCATGAAAGATTTTGGTCAGAAAACAGAGTAAAGTTTTCATTACGCAATACATCCATAATTTTACTGGTTGTATATCCATATTTAATAACTGATAATACTTCCATTGCGACTTTTGCTTCTTCAACTTTACCGTTTGAAACAGCAGATATAATCATCTCAGATACTAATGCCCTTAATTGACGACCGTTACTCATGGCCCCAGCAAATGCCTTTGGCATAGTTGCTTTTAATTCGCCCATAATTTTAGTAAAGTATTCAAAATTCTTACGAGTTACAGGGGTCAAATTCTTTTTTATATTTTCAGACTCAGACAGAACTTTATCTAAACCATCGGTTGTTTTAATTTTTGCTTTGTCTAATGCTTTGATTATAAGATTTGCATCGTTTGAAACAAACATTCTGTCGCCACGCAGGCTGGTATATTTTTCCAAACAATCTTTATATGTTTCACCAAACCACTTAGAAATATTTTGTGATATTGTTAATTTATCAGTATGTTTTGGCGCCAGATAATTATCACTTTCTGGTACGTCATAATTTACTTTTTCGCGGGCTTTTTTTAATGGACCAGAAATTTTTTCATTATCATATTGTGAAAATACTTCTAGAACATCCGATGTCTTATACAATGTATTCAAGATATCGTTATAATCGCGTTTGAACTGCCTAATTTTATATGAATTTACATTTTCATCTTCGGTCAGATTATTTGCAATTTGAGAGGCATCATCTATTGTAAATGCACTACCAGTTGAAAAATTTACACCTTTGCTTTCAAATAAGTCCCAATTTCCAGAAATTATTTGTGATAGACGTTCAAGTTTATTTCGTATTTTAACATCAGTTTTATATTTACCATCCTTCAAATCTTTTAGAAACTGGTTAAAATCGCTTTTTGTTTCAAATGTTTTATTGTCTGCTGCGGCTAAGATATTAAAAATCTTGTACCCCATTTCATTATCGTTTTCAGATAAAAACTTAGACATTTTTTCTGCGGCAGAAATAGATTTTTCATCTAAATTACCAACATTGAATATTTTTCCATCACCAAAATATTCAGACATGAAGGCATTTACTTTGTCTTTTTCAGCAAATGCTTTTTTGTTGGCATTCATAGCACGCATGGTGCTCTGGAATATCTGAAACAGTTTACCCCAATCGCTTTGAGATAACTCGGTTTCGGCGCTTGGTAAATTATTATTTACTATGGTTTGCGACCATGATTTTCGATCTTCTGGAACCAGTGGAGAAATTTTAGGCGCGCCAGTTATTGGATCTTCATCTTTACCATTTGCCCAGACCAACATTTCTTTTGTTAACTGGTTATTTTTCTCTGCGGCAATAAATGATGCACGCACTTCAACAGGCATACTGTTAAAGTGCAGTTGCTTATAATACGCCAGTAGAAAATCATTTAATTTCATTGCCATTTTAATTTTATATTCCAACCATACAATTATAGTGCTTTTTTGACAAAAAATCAATATGTTGAAAGATATATTGTTATTACACGTTGTTTTTATTATGTATAAAATACAAAAATAGATAAAAAAGGTTGACATTTGGATGTAAAAGTGTCAAAATCCACGCCGAACTGTTGAAAAAAGAACTTGTTTCATTTTTCAACGTTCCCATCAGGAGACGTAGCTCAGTCGGTAGAGCAAATGACTTTTAATCATTGGGTCGAGAGTTCGAATCTCTCCGTCTCCACCAAAAATTTGACCATTCACATGAATGGTCTTTTTTATTGCAAAATCCCCGCATACCTCGGGCATTACACAAATATATGACTATGGGATGGACGCACATCATCCAGTTTTCGTGAATATATCCCCGAACCTATCTATTACCCATTTTCCGATAGTCACACTTTGTGTT
>JAFGMU010000010.1 GCA_016927395.1 Alphaproteobacteria bacterium | reverse complement strand
GCTGCAGAAAAAATATATTCATATTTCCATAAATAAGGGATATAATTAAGGCTATGAAATCTTAAGGAGATTCTAAAATGAAAAAATTTGTAAATTCATTAACAATATTTCGAATAGTTGCAGCTTTTGCAATTATTCCAACATTGATGTTTCAAATGTATTGGTTATCATTTTTATTATTCTTTTTTGGCGCTTTGTCAGATTGGTTTGATGGATGGTTGGCCAGAAAATATAAAGTAACCAGCAAAATCGGTGGTGTTTTAGATCATATCGGCGATAAATTCTTGGTTGTGAACACTTTAATTCTTTTGGCTATAATGATGCCAGTTTGGTTTATTATGATTCCGGTTATATTGATGGTTGCACGTGAATTGTACATCAGCGGCCTGCGTGAATTTTTGGGGACACAGAAAATTGAAATGCCCGTACCCAAAGCCAGATTTTCAATGGGTAAAATTAAAACTGCTCTTCAGATGAAAGCAATTGGAACATTCTTGTTAATGTTTTCATTGGGATCGATACTGACACCTGATATGACCAGCCGCGTATTGATGTACATCATTTACTATTTACCTTTTATTGGTATTGCACTGTTATGGATGTCATTGGTTGCAAGTTTGTGGTCAGCAACCGAATACACAAAAACATTTATCGAAAAAATTAAAAAGATAAAATAATATTCCGACAATAAAATAAAAAATCCGCCAAATGGCGGATTTTTTTAGAACCAGCTTTTCTTATCTGGTTTTGCGTCTGCAAATTCTTGCAGTGCCTTTTTCTGTTTTTCACTTAACTTTGTTGGAACCTGCATTTTGATTTCTATGTATAAATCGCCAAAGCTGTCCGTACTACGTCTGTGCACCGGCATTCCATGCCCACGAACACGCAGCTTTTCACCAACCTGGGTACCAGCTGGAACTTTGACAGATAATTTTTTATCATCAATTGTTTCAATTTCTATTTCACCGCCTAATGCCAAAACTGTAAATGGAACATTTTCTTTTATTAACAAATCAATGCCAAGACGTGTAAATTTTTTATCCGGACGAACATGAATATCCAAATAAAAATCACCAGGTTTTGAACCCAAAGCACCCGCTTCACCTTGACCAGCTAAACGCAATCTGGTTCCATCTTCGACCCCGGCTGGAATTTCAACATCCAAAGTTCTTTGCTTATGAACTGTTCCCATACCATCACATGCAGAACATTTCTTTTTTATTTTATGGCCCAGACCATTACATTCAGGACATGGAACTTCGACTGTAAAAAATCCTTTTTGTGCATGAACAGCGCCTGCACCATGGCAACGTTCACAAACAGGTGCTTGTTTACCATCATCTGTTCCGAATCCATGACATTTTTCACATTGAACATTGCTGGAAAATTTAACTGTGTGGGTCTTACCAAAATATGCATCACGTAAATCTATAACAACTTCGTCCAATAAATCACGACCACCACGTGCATTTCCAGACGCTTGTGCACCACCACCAAAACCATCAAATCCAAAACCGCGCATTGCTTCGCGTATAATATCTTCCATGCCACCCATGCCGCTGCCCCCCATATCAAAATGGAATGCACCGTTACCAAATGGATTTCCACCAGCACCTGCGCTTGCACCATTACCCCCAGCAAATGCGGCATCACCAAAACGATCGTATGCGGCGCGCTTTTGGGGATCGCGTAGAATATCAAACGCGTTGTTAACTTCTTTGAATTTTTCTTCTGATGCTTTATCACCTGAATTTTTATCAGGATGATACTTCATAACCAATTTATGATATGCTTTTTTTATTTCAGCGTCACTGGCATCTTTGGCCACGCCCAGAACTTCGTATGGATTTTTGTTCATAATATTTAACCCTGCAATGTCTTTACTACTGCAGATATATATAATATTTTTGTACAAATAATCAAGGGGCGATTTTTTATCACCCCTTGATTTTAATACATATTTGCCAGATAACCATTTTTAATCTGTTTTGCAAACAGTTCTAAATTCTCGGCACATAATGCACGATATTTTCGGGCCAACATCTGTTCATTTATTCTGTCAGTGACAATTACCGGGGTGATACCCTCTTCCTTTGCTGCACTGACACCATGGATATCAGAAGTAACAAACAGAACATTTGCACGTAAAAACTCAAATCTTATTTCTGATAAAATGTCTGACATATTATCTATTTTTGTTGGAAATAAATATCTGCCAATTACACCCATACTTGGAATTTTTGAATATTGTTCAACAAGACGTTTTGAAAGCACAGGATTTTTTATATCTGAATATGCAAATATTTCTATATTCTTACCCAGACTGGCAAAATAATCAAAAGCATTTTGTGCACCGGACAATAAATTTGGATTATTTATAATATGATTAGCGGTTATTTCCAAAACATTTTCTTTCAGATAATCCTGAAATATTCCAAATTTATAACAAGTCGCCAAAGTATTCGATTTTAAAAAACCGAAATATTTCATACTTTGTTCTTTCAATGTATTTTCAAATTTTCTGAAAACAATTTCAGTTGGGTCCAAAACTATTATCGTCTTCATATGAAAGTCTATACCGTTTACTGGTTTTGGCATAATTATCCTTTTAATACTTAATATTTTAGACAATTTTTATTTTCTGTCAACCATAAAATAAATTTCCAACTTGCGTGAAACCAAATAATGTTTTAATAATTGGGCTATGACTGAAAAAATTAATCACTCCTATGATGCGTCGGATATACAAGTACTGGAAGGTTTGGAACCAGTTCGCTTGCGTCCCGGCATGTATATCGGTGGCACAGACGAAAAAGCCTGGCACCATTTACCAATTGAAATTCTGGATAATTCCATTGACGAAGCCGTTGCTGGTTTTGCAAAAAGAATTACTGTGGAATTATTAGACAGTAAAACCATCGAAATAACTGATGACGGTCGCGGAATTCCGGTTGATGAACATCCAAAATATCCAGGTAAATCCGCATTAGAAGTTATTTTGACATCTCTGCATTCTGGTGGAAAATTTAATAATAATGTTTATAAGACCAGTGGTGGTTTGCACGGTGTGGGCAGCAGTGTTGTTAATGCATTGTCATCTGAAATGATTGTTAAAATTTCGCGCGATGGTTATGTTTGGACACAAACATTTTCACGTGGTAAAGCAACCAGCCAAATTATAAAAGGCGAACCCACCAAGAATCATGGAACAAGTGTCCGCTTTACATTGGACGATCAAATTTTTGGTGCAGCCGCGACTTTCAAGCCATTAAAAATTTATCGTATGGCACGTGCCAAGGCTTTTTTGTCAAAGGGTGTAAAAGTTGAATGGAAATGCAATCCCGAAATTTTGACCGAGGATATGAATATTTCATCACAGATGACTTTTTATTATCCAAATGGTATTGCGGACTTTTTAGAAGAAAAAACAAATTCAAAACCACGTATTTTTCAAAAAATATTCAGTGGCAGTGTTGATTTTCCTGATGATTCTGGACACGTTGAATGGGCATTAACATTTCTAACAGATGAAAACGGTGCCGCATCTGATGATGGTTTCTTTGCCAGTTATTGTAATACTATTTCAACGATTGATGGTGGAACACACGAATCGGGTTTCAAATCTGCAATTACACGCGGTCTTAAAAATTATGGTGAAAAGATAAATAATAAATTCGCATCAAATATAATTGGTGATGATGTTTTCGATTCGGCTGCAGCGATTGTTTCTGTGTTTTACAAAACACCACAATTTTTGGGCCAGACCAAGGAAAAGCTTTCAAATCCAGAAATCGCCCGATTCACAGAAAGTGCTCTGCGCGATCCATGGGAAATATTTTTGGCATCCGACCCAAAAACTGCTAATGCACTTTTAGATTTCGTAATCAATTTGGCAAATGCACGTATAAAAACAAAACAAGTAAAAGATATTGCACGTAAAACACCAACTAAACGTGCGCGTATGCCTGCTAAATTGGCCGATTGCTCAAAACATGGAATTGTTGGTACAGAATTATTCATTGTCGAAGGTGAGTCGGCGGGCGGAACTGCAAAACAGGCACGCGACAGAATGACCCAGGCCATAATGCCACTGCGTGGAAAAATTTTGAACGTTATATCAAATTCAGATGAACGTTTCCGTGATAACAAAGAAGTTAACGAACTGATTGATATTATCGGTGCTGGTACTGTAAAAGATTGGGACGAATCGAAATTGCGGTATGAAAAAATAATTATCATGACCGATGCGGACGTTGATGGCAGTCATATTGCATCATTGCTGATGGGATTTTTTTATCAACATATGCCACAGTTAATTCATGGCGGACATTTGTATCTATCTTGTCCCCCTTTGTACAAATTGACCCATGGGACTGAATCAATATATGTTGATACCGATGAAGAATTAGAAGAACTGAAAAACACAAAATATAAAAATAAAAAGATTGAAATTTCCCGATTCAAAGGTCTTGGTGAAATGATGCCGAATCAATTACGTGAAACAACAATGTCAACCAAGACACGCCGTTTGATAAGAATTGAATTACCATCAAAAACCGAAGAAGGAACCGAAGACACAGAAAAAACAAAAATATTGGTATCGGAATTATTGGGTAAGAAACCAGAATTCAGATTCCGTTTCATAACAGAACACGCCAAATTTGTAAAAGATTTGTTTGTATAAAAAACCGCCAATTGGCGGTTTTTTTTAATTATCCGTAGTTATAAAATTATCTGATACCGACTGTAAATTCATCGCCCCAACCAGATACAACCTGACCACCGACTGTACAACTGATATCATCAAATCCGTTATCAGTCTGGTTCTTTTTAATAACACTGCTGGTTATCAATCCACCGGCTGTACCCAAAACCACGCCTGCAACTGAATCAGAAAGCAAACGTGTTTTATTAAATTCACCTTCGGTTGTTTTCCAAACACTTTTATTAAAATCTTTTGTAACTCCATTAATTCTATCAGCCACAGATTTAATATTTTTTTCAGTATCTGTTATTTTTTCATCAGTTTCTTTTTTATATTTTTCAATTAAAATCTTTAACTGAATTACATTTGTATCAAATTTGACCTTTTCACGATTTTTATCATTTGTACAATAATCTAAGATTTGTTTTATCAAATTTTGAATTGTCTGATTATCAGGATAATTCAAACTTTGTTCATTTAACCAATACATAAATTGATCATCGCAATCTGAAACTTTTTCAGGAACAATAACCGTTGGAATAACTGGCTTTTTTACACACTGTTTTTTTTCAGAACTCCATATCAATTTAGTATCAGAACATTCGCATTTTTTTCCATTCCATACTGTTCCACTTGCTGATTCACAATTTTTTTGTTCTTGGGTTTTCTGCTGTTGTAATACGCAAGAACCACCATTGCGAATATAACCCTGTTGACATTCCCATGCCCAACATACTTTACCACTGTTTTTTATTTCCATTGGATACAAAAATATTTTTGTTTCATTTGGAATATTGGTCGGGTCAGCATATCCAACACACAAAGATTTTTGACAATTACCCCATGCGTCACCCTGGGTTAAATCATAAACCTTTCCAACTACACCTTGGTTTGCATAATCATTTCCACCACGCAAACATGTTCTGACATTTGGAAACTCGCAAAACATTTGACCACCAGGTTGAACTGTTCTGCCACCATCTTTTGCGGCGTCATAAATTGTTGCACAACATGTTGGTTTTCCTGTTGCAGGATCACGCAAGCAATCACCACCCTTAGATAATTCGGTCAAAACTATACTTGTAGCTCTATACGCACCATACATCATTGCACCCGTAACAACTATTGGAGCAGCCAAAGCAACGGCACCAACAACCATAGGAGGATTAGAAACCGCCACACCAACAACCACACCTTTTGCGAAATCTTTTGTGTCTGCATAGCTTTCATTTACAAATAAAGTTAAAAGCATTATAGAAAAAATTGCTAATTTTCTCATCATAAAATCTCCCTATTGATGGGTTAATTGTATCATAAAATCAGCCTGATAGAAAGGGATAAATAATCCAAACAAACCATCTTTGATCTTATTTTTTGTTTCCCTTGGGTGGCCAAATGTCAGTATTTGTTGTGTTGCCAGCATCAGGAATTGCTGCACATTGTTTTTTCTTTTCACTCCAAAATGGCTTATTTTTATAAATACAATTACATTGCTTGGCAATTTCATTCCAAAATGTACCCTTGGGCGCAGCGGCCAAACATTCTGATTTTCTTTGGGAATGGTTTTTATTTTTTCCTTTTCCATGTCCATTTCCGTGATTGTTACCATTTCCATGATTATTACCACCATTACCATTATTTCCGTTTCCATTTGATGTTCCACCACCAGTCGAAGCGCCATAGTCGTCGCATAAAATCATCAAATTTAGCTTGCCGGATAAAACCCCAGAATTTTTTATTGGAATTTGTTTTGCACCAGATGGACAACTGTTTGAACATTTATCTGTAGAAGTTAAATAATAATTGTCCGAAGCCCCGCTGCTGCTGGATGGACACCCATAAAAATAAGAAAAAGTTATATCAACATCATTTGTGGTGGTACCCAAATCAGAATTTGTGGAAGCAAATGGTATTAAATATTCCGAACTTATTGTGTATTCAGACGAAGTTGGTGTTACAAAAGTTTCTGTTATATCTTGGAATGCATAACTGTCATCAGTGTTGGAAGCGTCCGCCCTTCGACACAATGCTTTTTTATCAATTGAAACTGGAAATAAAGCCCCGTTTTTAAGATTATATGCTGTTGCACCCATTTTCTTGGCAGCATCTAATAAGAACTGTTTTTCGTATTCTGCGCAAAAAACAACCATTTTCTTACCATAATTTATTAAAACGTAACCATCATTTTGATTTTGTGAATCTTTTGTCAGTGTCAACGGTAATTGCAGAACAAATTCTGCCCTGACCGATTCAGATACGAAAAAAGTTAATAAAAAAATAGAAAAAATTAATAATTTTTTCATAATACTCCTACCTGCTTAGCAATTGTATCACAAATTCAGATAGAATAAAATGTTATAAAGATTGAATTTTAATTAACGGCATTCTTCGATCATCTGATCAATTTCAGCCGCCAGCATTAAATCACTGCCACGTGCCTTTTCAATTTGGGACACGGCGTACAAAACAGTCGCATGATCGCGATCGCCACAAACACGACCAATTTCTGACAAAGACATTTTTGTTGCAGATTTCAGTGCAACCATCATTATCTGACGTGCACGAACCAATGTGCGACTGCGACCTGTTCCACAAATTGCATCGTATGATACGCCCAATTTTTCACACATGGATTTTACCATTGAAATTGGTGTTTTATTTTTTTGCAATGTATCTGATAATAATTTTTCTGCGATATCGGATGTTACTTTTTCATTCATTAATTCTGTATATGTTTTAATTTTCTTTGCAACACCATTTATCAAATGACCATCACCAGAAATTCTGCCAGACAACATTTCTGCAACATCTAATCCAACACCATTACGCAGCAACATTGTTTTTTTAACATTTTTGTTTGGTGTTGAAATATCAGCAACCAAACCAGATGCAAACAATGATTGAATACGACGATCAAATCCAGACAAGTTTCCTGGGGCCGCATTAGCAGTTAAAACTATATTTTTATTTGTGCTGCGCAAATCCATCAGAAGATTCAAAAATTCTTCTGTGGTTGCATGCTTTCCAGATAAAACATGAACATCATCCAAAATAAAAGTATCACAGTTGCGACAAAAATCTTTGAATGCAAAAACAGAACGTTCTGACATTGCGCGACCAAATTCTGATACAAACTGGGATCCGGTCATCATAAGTGTACGACCTTTGCTTTCCGCGCTTATACAACTGGCTAGCAAACTTTTGCCACAACCTGTCTGACCATATAAAAACAAAGGTGAAAAAGATGCACCACCCAACGCCAGTTTTTTACAAGCCGATAAAACGAATGTATTTTCTTCTGACATTATAAAGTTGTCAAAAGCAGCAGGTTTTGTTGTAACAGACTGTGCTGGAACAAAAATTTTTGCTTCATTATTATCATTTGCAGAAGTAGTTATTTTTTGAACACATGTACCTGAACCAATATATAATGATAAATTGAAATCATCAGCAACTGATTGCAAAACATTTGAATAAACACTTTTGATAAAATCAGCCGAGAATTGATTTTGAGCAATAAGAGAAAGAGTATTTGCAGATACATCAAATTTAAGCGGCACAATCCAAGAGCTAAAAGCTACGGAATCCATTTTTTCAGCTATTGCCATTTTTATAGATTCCAGATTAGCTACCTGTATCTTTGCTGTTGCCGCCATGCCGTTTCTCCTTCCTTCCCTAAAAGAGTTCGCCGAACCGCACAAGATGTAAAAAACACCTGTACATAAACACTAAATTCTACTGACTTTGCACATAGAATTTAGTTTTTATGTGACATTCTCTACTCTTGTTTTTTTAATTGATTTCTCAATCGTTTGGATACGACTGCTAAGTTATAAGATAATTTTCGTTTTGCAACTTTTTATTGCACTTTTTTTAACATTTATTTTTTGACACCGATTCGTTTTTTTATCGGTTTTCTGCACCTTGTATAGACACTGTATTGACAAACTGATGTTTATAATTTTACATAACCACCATTTTGTTTTGCTACTAATCCTTGCAATTCTAACACCACCAAATCACTTTTAATTTCCGAAATACTTTTTTTGACAAGTTCTGCCAATACAGATTCTGATACTGGAATAACACCTAATTTGTCCAACAGATCATTTTCAATTTCTTTTTCAGAACAATTATTTTTATTTTTTGTTATATTTTGATTCATATTAAAAAAATCTTGGGGTCCGGAACATAAATTTGCCAAACCTTCTTTTATCAAACTATTTGGTCCAGCAGACCTGGAATCCAGGGGATGCGAAGGAATTGCCCAGACATCTCTATTATATTCAATTGCGAATCGAGCGGTTGTCATACTTCCTGATTTCAAATCAGCTTCGCCCAGGATTAATTTATCTGACAACCCTGCAATCCAGTGATTTCTTTGTATAAAATTTTTGGCCATTGGTGTCATTCCAATTGGCATTTCACTGATTATTGCACCACGTTCGATTATTTCACTGTATAAATATTCATTTTCTAGTGGCCAAATATTATCAACACCACCGGCTAGTACAGCAATTGTTTGCGAATCGCCAGATACTTTTAATGAACCCCTGTGTGCAGCTGTATCTGTTCCCATTGCCATTCCAGATACAACAACATATTCATTTTTTGCAAATGATTCCGCCAAATCTGACATAAATCTTATTCCTGCACCAGTTGCGTGACGAGTTCCAACCATACTTACCGCAGACTTATTAAAAACAGATACATTTCCACGAACTGTTAACACAGGTGGATGATTTTTTATTTTGCATAAATTTTCCGGATACAAAGGATTATCATCTGAAAGATAAATTATTCCCAACTTTTGCGCTATTTCTAATTCGCGATTAACTAAATCTTTTATTTTTTCATCATTCGACAAAAAAGAAACGACTGAATAAATATCACCAAACTTTCGAATCAGTTCATTATATTTTGCAGGACCTATACCTGGTGTACGCAAAACCAATAATTTATTAAATAAATCTTCCATATAATAAGTATAAACTTTTAATAAAAATCTTAAAAGCTAAATTGTTATAAAAAAACGCACCCTGATGTGGGTGCGTAAATTAAAAAACAAAATCAAAGTTACTTAATTGTGGACATAATAGCCAGCATGTTAATATAATCAATCGACTTACAACCTTCTGGTTTTTCATTTTTACTAACATTAGACCAAACGCTTTCGCATTCTTCCTGCAATTCTTCCAGATCCATTTTTAATTTATCATATCCATTTTTGTCGTCTTGTTTAAAAACTAACAATTGTGAACGCAAAACTTCATCCTGGGTAAGTTTTTTGTCTTTTTGTCCTTCGACTTTTCCACCAATCAGTTTGTTACCAAATAATTCCATAGCGCCAACACCGACACCCGCACCACCAACTGCACCTGCAACTGTGCCCCATGTTCTGGCTGATTTTTTAGCATCCAAAATTCTATCTTTGATTTTTCCACTATCGGCCCAATTTCCACAAACAATGCTTTGGCCCATTGGATAATAAACAGGCGCAATATCAGAAATATCTACCCTGGAATCAGAAGATTTTAAGTCAACACGAACAAAACAAACATTGTTTTCTGGAACTTCTGTATCTTCAACCATAGAAGAGTAATTAGAAGTATTGCTGTATTTTGATGCCCAAACAAAAGTATTTCCTGCACCAATATTATTATTTATGCATGCTTGCTTTTGCTGTTCAATTGCAGTCGCCACTGCTGTAGTAGTTGTAGCATCTGTTGTGGTGGTTGCCCTGATTTGATTTTTAGATACCGTTGTCGTACGCGGTGCACTGCCCCACTGTACCGCCATACTACGACGATCAGTTGCAGTCTGAGCACCAAAAGAGGAAGCACTTATTAAAACGATTGCTAAAAAGGACAGTAATTTTTTCATCTCCAAATCCCTATATGTGATGTGTATATTGTATCATAAATAAGGATTTTAATAAAGTAAAAATAAATTGATAAATAAAATCGGCATTAAATGCCGATTTTTTATTTTTTCCACTTCCATTCAATTTTGGATTCAGTCCCTTTGACTAATCTTTTTATATTTTCTTTATGGCGCCACAGGCAAAGAATCGATATTGCAAGAAAAACCAAACCCATATTAAAACTAATTGCAAATCCCAAAAATGGTAAAATCAAAAATCCTACAACCGCACCAGCCGAGGAATACCCAGTTGCAAAAGCAACAAACAACCATTCAACTCCACATATTATAAATGACAAAGGACTTATAGCTAATAATACACCAAACATTGATGAATTTCCTTTACCACCCTTGAATCCCAACCATACAGGATAACAATGTCCAACAATCGATATAAATCCGCACAAGGCACCAAATGTTTCACCAACCAACATAATTCCCAAAACAACAGCAGCTATGGATTTAGCCATATCCAACAACCAAACCAAGCCTGCAAGCTTTAACCCGCCAACGCGCATTACATTTGTAGCACCAATATTACCACTACCAACTTTTCTTAAATCACCCTTGCCTGCTGCACGTGCAATTAACAATCCAAATGGTATGCTACCCAAAAGATATGAAACTATTATTCCTAATACATATATCATTTTATTTTCCCTTGATTTTATGTTTGTTTTCTATAAAATACCATACAGACAAAGTAAATAAAAGGAAAATAAAGTGGCAAATCATAAGTCAGCTAAAAAAAGAATTTTGGTAACAGCAAAGAAAAATGCTGTTAATACTGCACGTCGTTCTTCGGTTAAAACATCTGTTAAAAAAGTTGTAAAAGCTGTTGAATCCAACGTAAAAGCAGCTGCAGCTGCTGCATTGCGTGATGCAGAATCAAAAATTATGAAATCAGCGGGTAAAATCATGCCTAAGAAACGTGCAGCTCGCAAAGTTTCCAGATTGGTCAAAAAAGTTAATAAAATAGCCTAATGATTTTTAAAATCTTATAAAAAAATCGGGAAATATCCCGATTTTTTTTATATTTATAATACCAGTTATTAACCACCATATGATCTTTTTTCGCCATTATTGCTAATAGCAATTATTGATGATAACTTTCTTTTATTATCTGGCTTTAACATTATGTTTGGTACAAATTTAAATTTCTCAAGTGTTCCATCTTTTTTATAAAAATCAAACTGTTTCAAAATCATTTCGATTTTTTTCATAGCAGCTAATCTGTATGCATATGCCAATATCAATCTTGGATCAAAACCAAAGCTAAAAAATACCCTGCCTTTTTCTACTGCTAATTCAATCTTTTTTTGCTCTAACCCTTCTTTTTCATGGAATAATTTTTTAAATTGTTCATTATTTTTTCTCTTTTTAAAGCCAAAGATATCATTTTTTGGTTGTTGATTTTGTAGTAATTGTATTTCTTGCTTTAGTGATTCTATTTTATCAACAGTATAATAATATTTTTCACAACATTCCCCATATTCATCCATATCTGCTGTTTGATTTTTCATATTTATTTCTTTGGGCTTTCCGCAGTTTCTTAATCTTTTTATTGAAAAAATACCTGTACTTTTTGGATCGTTAAATTTTTCATTAAAAATACTTTCAACTGTTTCATTTTCGAAACCAATTGGTACTTCTATTCCATCTATATTTACACTTTTACCGATTATAACCTCCAGTCCGCATAAATTCTGACCAGTACAAAAAACATTATCAGATCTATCAATATTTGGATATTTATTCTTGTAATACTGAATTACTGCTTCGATTATATTATTTTTATTTAATACAAATTCTACTTTTATTTCGACAGGTTCTTTTGAATCTTTAACTTCCTTAAAATATTTGGGTGCAAATTCATTCAAATCTTCCAGATTGAATCGGATACTCAACTCATTATAATTCATGACAAAACCTTTTTTATTTGTCCAACTATAGCACAATAAAATAAAAATGCGCCACATAAAAATGACGCATTTCCTACTTGGATACAAGTATCTGAATTTCTAGTTCAAAGGTGCGCCCCAATGCTGTTGAATATTACGTTCAACATCCATCGGACTGACCAATACCTGTGGTGTCAGGATTACAACCAAAACATCACGCTGGCTTTCTGTTTCACGGGAACCAGACAACGCCATAAAATCTGGGTCGCCGATACCATATCTGGTATCATTATTTGTCTGTTTTTCAAATCCAGATACAACCAACATCTGACCAGATTCCATGATTACTTCCTGCATAAAGCTGCGTTCTTCAACCTCTGGCAATTGCAAAGTTACCTCCCCAATTGTCTGGGTGGACATTTTCAGTAATTCACGAACGGACATTTTGAATAACAGTAATATCTTACCATTTTCCAAAACGTTTGGTAACAATTGCATTGAAAATCCTGTTTCCAAATCATCTTGGTCAACAGTGCTGGATTCAACAGTTGTAAAGTTGCGCGATTCAAAACGTTTGATATAACCTGTGGTCTTGGTATTTGATACTGGTGCAACACGGTTATTACGTGTTGTAACACCAACATTTGTTACCAAAGAAACTTTGCCCTGCTTTGCAAGAGCCTGGATTAAAGCATTACTCCCAGCAACACCAGCCATTGCACCATTCTTAATTTGGTCTGCTGTGTATGCACCAGCTATTTCAGTTCCATTAACACTGTGTGTCGCACCGGTAAGTCCAGACACCGCATTTGACAATACTGCAATGTTCATAGAACTTGCTTCAGTTGTGGCCAAGTTATTCTTTGGGTTTGCAACTATGTTCAGACCAGATGCAGAATTAATAGCCGCAGCCAAATTCAAACCAAAAGCAGAGTTATTAGCAATAGAAACCTGCAATACTTTGACATCAATTGTTACCAATTGTGACAAACGTTTATTCTGCTTAGCAATATAATCTTGTATACGAGATTGAATAGATGGAGGTGCCGTAACAGTAATTGTACCCAAGCTTTGAGATACTGTAAATTTGGCATTGTCTGTATTACCTATGATAGAATTAATTGTTTTTTCAACTTCGTCCCATTCCTTCATAGTTGATTCCAAAGAAACTTGGTTTCCATCATCTGTTCTTATTGATGATTGATATGAAACATCTGTTCCCAGCGCATACAAAGTAAACGTCTTGGTTTCTGTTTCATAAAACACAATTGAATTGTTGTCATAGTACCACAACAAATCCAAATCAGTTGCAATCTGGGACAACAAACCCGACAATTTTCCAGTATATGCAACATTCATTGCTTTCTTTAGTTTTTCGGAATTAATCTGACTATCGATTTTTACAGGTATACCCGTTATAGAATTTATATTGTTAGCAAAAACTTGTAAAGTTACAGGTTCATTCAATAATATTGTAACACCTGTATCTGTTTCAAATTTTGATGGCAAATTATTTTTATGTTCCAAAACTGTTGATTTATCACCCAACCAAACACCTTCGGACATAGAAACGGTATCACCACTGGTAACCTTGGCACGTGGATTTTTTGCCATTTCAAATGCATCATAAGCATTAACAAAATTTTGATCTACTTCGGCAGCTACCTGTTTTGATTCTTTTGCTGCGCATCCAAACAACAATGGGACCAAGCACAACGCAAAGGGAAGAGTTTGTCCAAAATTTCTAGATGTTATTTTCATATTTAATCCTCTCCTGGGCCCTTTTTATTTTTTATTCTTCTGTTGTTGAAACAACCAACACTCTGTTTCCTTTATAAAACTTAGCATAAGGTATTGGGTGTGCGCGTCCAAAGTTACGAACCAATGCAGATGATACGTCTACAAAACGTCCTTTGAAAACAGCACTTGCTTCTATTGGATATTCGCGTGAAGTCGCCCAAACAAAATCCCAACCTTCTTTGTTGCACCAATCTTGCAAGACATCACGCAAGTTTTGACCACTGGCAACAACCCAACTGCGAACTTGGTCCTGAACGCCCTGGGGCGCTTCGGCATCAGCAGATTGATCAACAGATATATCTTCGGATTTTGTTTCTGTGGTGCTTTCTTTTATAACCCCAGAACCAGCGGATAACTTATTACCGCTGCATTTTTGACGTGAACTGCGCGATACTGCCAGAACTTCGCCACCATCATCTTCCAACATTTCACGATGCATTAAGGGCATTTCAGCCTGTGTATTGCATTCATCATCAAAACCTGCTGGAACCTGCGTGCCATGCAACATATCCGCACCACCTGACCAATTTGAAGAATTATCGCCGACTGGCATATTAAAGTTATTTTCAACTACTAAATCGGAACCAATTTTTGAAACAATCTTTATATTATCTGAATTCTTATTATTGCTGCAATCTGCATTTCCTGAATCACATGAAACATTAACATCAGCATCAGAACCTGCAATTGGCCAACTTGGAACTTCTACAACTGGTTTTTGATTATACACTGAATTATTATTCGCAGATACGTCCTGTTGTTTATACATAACCTCGGACGTTACGATTTGTGGAGTGTTTTGCGCCGCAAAGCAATATCCCGCTGTGGTTGCAAACATAGCTGTTATAAAAATCTTACGGAACATCAAGGCTTCCTTTACTAAAAGTTTCATATTATCATGGACATATTATAACAAGTTGACCGAATCTGTGCAAGACCTAAAAACAGCACCATATGTACAAATAATTAAAACAACCACATTATAAAAATTCGCACGAATCGAGAAAAAATGTTATACTGGCCGCATCAACACCAGGAGCCCATTTATGAATAATTTTACGTTATTGTTTTATACTATTTCTATTGGTTTTATAGTTTTAGCTGTTATTACGATTTTATTCTTGATTTTGGGTTTAAATACAAAAATAAAAAATCTGACAAAAACATTGGCGCATCAATATACGCTTATGATAAAAATGCAGGCAATTTTAAAAAGTAAATATGCAACAAACGTGGTGACCGAAAACGCAGAAATGATTTACCAAGATTTGCTGCAAAATCTTATCCCAATTATGGCAAAAATAGATATAATGCCCAGAAATACTGCTGAACATCCACTTTGGCGTGCACTGGGTGGAATTATGGACGAATATGCAAAAAATCCATTTACGCTTGAAAAATTGCGTCGCGCCATTAAATTAGATCCAGAGGTTTCACGCAGTGTTGATAACTATATAAATCGTGCTGATGGATTTTTACGTCATTTAACTGCAACTGAACCTGATGGAATTTTATCAACTACATTTACTGATGGTCTGTTGGGTCAATCTGTGACATTTTTCGGACAGGCCAAACAGCTAGCTGCCGCGGAATAAAAAATGCAAAAACTTTCACAGAATCTTATTCGGGAAATTTCTGCCCTTCGAAATGAACCTGACTGGTTGACATCTTGGCGTCTGGCTGCTTTTGATTCATGGAAAAAAATGACTGAACCTCACTGGGCGGAAATAAATTACCAACCAATCGATTATGATTCTTTAAACTATTATAATAATCCACAACCTGTTGATAATTCTGATTTGAAATCTGTTTATGAAACAATGGGATTACCAGAGTCAGAACAAAAAGCTTTGATGGGAATGGCAACAGATACTGTAATAGATAGCCGTTCGGTCCACACATCTTATACCGAAGATTTATCCAAACTTGGTATTATATTTTTACCATTCTCCGAAGCAGTTGAAAAACATCCAGATTTAGTAAAAAAATATTTAGGTACAGTTGTACCACCAACCGATAACTTTTTTGCAGCCCTGAATGCAGCTGTTTTTTCCGATGGGACATTTGTTTATATTCCAAAAAATACTAAGTGCCCGATTGATTTAGCCAGTTATTTCCGTATCGAAACTGCAAAAATTGGACAATTTGAAAGAACACTTATCATCGCCGAAGAAGGCTCAGAAGTATCGTATCTAGAAGGTTGCAGCGCCCCCCGCCGTCCAAATCACCAGTTGCATAGCGGCGTGGTCGAAGTTGTGGCATTGGATAATTCAATTGTAAAATATGCAACTGTTCAAAACTGGTATGCGGGTGATTATAAAAAAAATAAAAACCAAATTGGTGGAATTTTGAATTTTGTAACAAAACGCGGAAAATGTTTTAATGGCGCGCGCCTGGATTGGACCCAGGTTGAAATTGGATCTTCGATGACATGGAAATATCCTTCAACGATTCTGGCTGGGGACAATTCATCCAGTGATTTTTATTCCCTAACAATTACACGTGGTGCACAACAGGCAGATACTGGTACAAAAATGATTCATCTTGGAAACAATTCTAAATCAAACATTGTTTCATACGGCGTCGCATTGGAAGATTCTGTTCAAACATTCCGCAGTCTTGTTTCTTTTTCTGGAACTGGTTGTAAAAACGCTTGCAAGTGCGACAGCAGAATTATCGGAAACGATGCAATTGCAAATACCATTCCCAGAATTATTCACAGCAACGGCGAAAATGAACAAAGCCACGAAGCGACCACCGGTTCAATTGATCCGACCACCCTGCTTTATCTGGAACAATCAGGTATCGATGAAGACGAAGCGACCGCCCTGATAATCAGTGGTCTGGCAAATCCGATTATTTCACGGCTACCCATGGAATTTTTGGTTGAAAGTAAACAATTGATTAAAATGGCATTATCAAAAGAGTAAAAAATGTTATTAGAAATAAAAAATTTGTCTGTAAGTCTGGGCGAAAAAAAATTATTAGAAGATATAAATATGTCAATTGATAATGGTGAACGCCATTTGTTGGCTGGACATAATGGCAGTGGTAAATCAACACTGGTCCAGACAATTGCTGGAAATAATGAATATAAAATTGACAGTGGTAAAATAATTTTTGATGGTCGCGATGTAACTAATGAAAATGCAACAACACGCGCGCTGATGGGAATTTTTCTGGGTGCCCAAAATGTCCCAGAAATTCCAGGATTAACTGTAATAAGTTTTTTAAAACATTCTGCAATTGCGCATAGACATTTCCAAACCGGCAAAGATCTTTCTATGGGTGAATTTTTGACAGAATTAGAAAAAATTCGTGAACGATTGGATATTCCAAAAACTTGGTTAAACCGCAGTATAAATGTCGGATTTTCTGGCGGAGAACGCAAAAGATTGATGTTAATGCGATTATTAATGACAAAGCCAAAGTTGGCAATTTTGGACGAACCAGATTCTGGTGCAGATAAATCCGTCCAGGAAATGATAGTAAGTGTTATAAACGAAATGAAACAGACAACTTTCCTATTTATCAGTCATCAGGAAAAGTTTACTGAACTGGTTGCACCATCAAAAACAACATATTTGTCATCAGGCAAAATTATGTTATAATTAAAGCAATTAAGAAAGGATTATAAAATGGTACAAAAAACAACAAAATCAAAACTGTTATCCTGGCTTTTTTCAGAACCTGTCAGATTCGCAATAATATCATTTTTGTCTGCTTTGGGTGTGTCTTTTGTTTATATATTAGCACGCGAAATTTTTTACAAAGATATGGTTATGTCATCAATACCATTTTTAATTCTGATATTTTCCGTAATTATCATAAACGTTGCCTTGTTAATTAAGCGACTGCCAAAAGATATTTTGGACAGACGTAGTTTTATTGCAATTGATAATGGTCTTAGTATTATTTATTTTTCAATATTTATTATTATGACTTTGTTTATCGCCAGCAGCGCGCGTGATTTGGTATTCTATACAATTTGGTTACAAAATTATTCAATGCTATTTTTCTTATTAACCGCAACTTTGGGATCTATGATTTATTTGTACATTATTGGTTTGATGGTTTCCAATATTTATGTGATATTCCGTCGCGCAGTTTCAATGGGTGTACCAAAATGGAAAATTATTTTATCTATGCCTTTTATGTTTTCAATGTTTTGGGTTTCTAATTATCTGTTACCAGAAGATAAAAAAACAAAAAGTTCTATTGATATTAAAACAAAATGGTACTCCAGATTTACAGACTGGGTTATTTCAAAACCTATTAACACTATGATAGTGTTTCTAATAGTTACGATTTTATCTGGATTGTTCTTTGATACATATTCCAGCACACTGACTATATTATTTGCACTTGTGTTTGGGGTGTGGGTATGGGCTACAGGCTTGAACAAGTTTCAAAAATCAATTGGTGGTACTTTTTCAACATTCGTTTGGATTATGAATATTGCAATTATTCTTACATTTACAGGTTTTTTGTTGTTTTCACCAAAAACATCAAATGTATCAATGCAATATGAAACAGTCCAAATAACCGATAATGTAAAAAAATAGAACTGTAATTAACACAGGATGATAATATGAACGGTTTAATTTTATTTGTAGGTGTTGTTTTTATTCTTTGGTTGGGACGATCTATTTTTATACCGATATTGGTTGCTGCTTTTATTTGGTATTTAGTTAATGCGATTTCGGCATATTACAGAAAAGTAATGCCATTTAAAATAATTGAAAAAAATAAATCAAAAATACCATCCAAGATTTTTGATTGGGTATCCAAAATTTTAGCAGTAATAACATTTGGTGGATTGACGTATTTATTTATAACTCAAATCAGACCTATGTTTTCAGAACTGATAGCTGCTTTGCCAGAAATTCAAGAAAAATTGATTTTATTAGGTGATTATTTATCTGGATTTTTTGGATTTTCATTTAACCCTGATAATTTGCCAAACATGTCAAACATTATTACAAATATCAGTTCTTCGGCGGCTGGAATTGTTACAACAACCGGTATGATTTTAATTTATATATTCTTTATGTTTATTGAACAAAGCACTTTTGGTAAAAAATTCAGTGCACTGTTTCCAAACAAAACACAATCAAAAAAGACACGTTATATTCTGACCAGCATCGATGAAAATATGAAAAAATATATGTTTATGAAAACGTTTATTTCTGCATCTACTGGTATATTATCATATTTCTGGTTGCACTATTTAGGATTGGAATTTGCAGGAATATGGGCATTTATTGTATTTATAATGAATTATATTCCAACCTTTGGTTCTATTGTCGCATGCACATTACCAATAATGTATTCATTGATAACAGCCGATACAATGAATTTACCAATATTGACTGCTGTCGGATTGATTGGATTGCAAATACTTTTGGGAAATATCATAGAACCCAGACTGACCGGCAAGACGTTAAACCTGTCAACTTTGGCAATCTTGATAAACTTGGTATTTTGGGGAATGTTATGGGGTGTTGCTGGAATGTTCTTCAGTGTGCCATTATTGGTGGCGACATTTATTATCACCGCCCAGTTTGATTCAACTCGTTGGATTGCAGTATTACTATCGGCCAACGGTGAAATCCCAGATAAAAAGGACGAATAACTAAAAACCGCCAATCGGCGGTTTTTTACTTTGGATTGTATCCAAAAATATCGCGTTCGCCCCAATCCATATCAATTTCGCAGCGGGTTGGTAAAAATTCAAAACATTTATTTGCCAATTCAAATCGATTTGTATCACGCAATGCATCAACCAAATAATCTTTTAACATGTGCAAATACATAACATCGGTTGCAGCATACTTTTGCTGATTCTTGCTTAACTTTTTTGTCCAATCTGAACAAGTTTCGGACCCATCCATTTCAACTTTGAACAATTCTTTTAATACATTGTGCAGTGCGTGGCCCTTTTTTGGACGCGCCAATAATGTTCCAATTTTTGTGCAAAAAACAGGCATTGTCCAAACCCCAAAACGTTTGTAAATCATCAGCATATCCATACGCGCATAATGAAATATTTTTGTAATTTTTGGATTTGATAGCAATTTTGCCAAATTTGGATATTCTTGATTATCACGAATCTGTACCAGATAAAAATCATCAGAATCACGCGCACGTAATTGAACCAAACACAAATGGTCCCCTTTGACATCCAGCCCGGTCAATTCGGTATCCACCGCCAAGTCTGGTGATTTTGATAATTCTTTGACTTGTTGATCTGACAAATCATTTTGCAAATAAATTATATTCATTTTCTTATTCTTTTAATTATTGCGATTGCATTTTCCAATATTACCTTGGCGCTTTCGGAATCCAATACATTTTTTTTGTTACGAATACCAGACAAGTTTTCACTTGCTTCGAAACTGGTTAAACTTTCATCAGTAAAGACTATTGGCAAATTCGTTTTTTTTGACAATTCATTTGCAAATCCACGCACCATTTTTGTAGTTTCTGATTCCGTTCCATCACTGCGAATTGGTAGTCCTATAACTATACCCACTGATTGCTCTGTTATTGCGATTTTCACAATTTTTTCCAAAATTGGTTCATTTTTGTATTCCAATTGTGGGCGGACAAAAACAAATTCCTGGCTGGGATCAGACACAGCCAACCCAACGCGCCGTGCACCCCAATCAATTCCCAATATACGCCCCGTTGTTGGAAAATCCTTGAAATCTGGCAAAATCATTGTATAATCCTTTGAATTTTAATGATAGGATTAACAATGTCATTTAGCAAGCAACAATTGCAGAAATTTGCCCATTTAATAAGAATTGAAATTTCAGATGAAAAACTGGAAAAAATGAAAATTGATTCAGTTATAGAATGGTTGGATAAATTGCAAAAAATCGATACAACTGGTGTTGAACCGATGCTGTCACCGGTACAGCATTCACTGCTACGCCGTACTGATGTCGTAACCGATAAAAATATTCGTGATTTATTATTAAAGAATGCACCTGATGAAACCGGAAAACGTGCTGGATATTTTGCCGTACCAAAAGTTATGGATGAATAAAATGAACCTGACAGACCTGACAATTGCCGAAGCTTTAGAAAAACTGAAATCTGGTGAGATTACTGCTACCGAGTTGACACGCGCATACTTGGACCGAATTGAAAAATTTGGTGACCAATTAAACTGCTATATCACTTTGACACCTGAACGTGCCCTGGCGGATGCAGCTGAATCTGATAAAAGATATGCGGCTGGAAATCCCCTGCCATTGGATGGTATTCCAATCGGAATGAAAGATTTATTTGCCACACGTGGTATTCGCACAACTGCGGCCAGCCACATTTTGGAAAACTTTACCCCCGAATATGAATCAACAGTATCACAAAAATTTATTGATGCTGGAACAGTACTTTTGGGAAAAACAAATTTGGATGAATTTGCAATGGGTACTTTCAGCAAGACCAGTTTCTTTGGTGCACCCATCAGTCCATATCAAATTGAAAATAAATTAACAGCTGGCGGATCATCGGGCGGCACCACCAGCGCAGTTGCAAGCGGACTTGCCATTGGTGGAACCGGAACAGACACAGGTGGTTCAATTCGTTTCCCTGCGGCAATCACTGGATTGGTTGGAATGAAACCAACATACGGTTTATGTTCACGTTGGGGTTGTGTTGCATTTGCAAGTTCGCTGGATACACCAGGCCCGATTGCACGCACTGTTGATGATGCTGCATTATTATTATCTGCGATGGCAGGTTATGATGAAAAAGACTCAACATCTGCAAATGCGGGATTTTATGTAAAAGATCGCTTAACACAAATCGGATTAAACAAATTAAAAATTGGTGTTATCAAAGAATTTGACGATGTCGAAATATCACCTGACATGAAAAAATTATTTGATGAACGGATTGAAGATTTGAAAAAATCAGGTGCGGAAATTATAACTGTTTCAATTCCAAACATTTTGGACGCTTTGGCTGCTTACTACATTATTGCCCCAGCCGAGGCATCATCTAACCTGGCGCGATATGATGGTATGCGTTACGGATTGCGGGTCGAAGGCAAAGATTTAATTGATACATATAAGAAAACACGCGCCGCCGGATTTGGCGAAGAAGTTCAACGTCGCATGGTTGTCGGAACGGCTGTTTTATCCAGCGAATCGTATGAAGTTTATTTTATGCAGGCGGCACGCGTTCGCAGACTGATTGCTGATGCATTCAATCGCGCTTTTGAACAATGCGATTTAATTGTATGTCCATCCAGCGCCGGAACCGCTCTGCCTTTGGATTCTGATTTATCGCCTTTGGAATATTATGCATTGGATTTATTCACTGTTGCAATGAACCTGGCGGGAATACCGGCATGCAGCGTACCATGCGGTTTGGCAGAAAATAAATTACCATTGGGGATGCAGGTTGTTGGCCGCGCTTTTGATGACATGCGCGTATTACAATTGGCAAAACATATCGAAGAATTCGCAGGTCTGAACAATAAACCATCAGAAATTATGGGGAAATAAAAAACCGCCATACGGCGATTAAAAATAAGTCTGGTGGCTGGGTTTGGGGCTCGAACCGCCGACAAAGGGATGTTCGCTTGACCGCTTTGCAGTCTGCGCGTATCCTCAATAATTATTTGAACAAGATTATGCTTGTTCTCATATACTCGGATTCAGTCCCGGACTTCAAATCCCTGTATATAACCGGAATTACATTTCGGCACAAACAACATTAATAATAAAAAAATACCCGCAAGCGGATATTTTATTATTATCTGGTGGCTGGGGACGGAATCGAACCGCCGACACAGGGATTTTCAGTCCCTTGCTCTACCAACTGAGCTACCCAGCCAAAACGAGACGGATTTGATAATAAAGCACAGGATTAAAAAAATCAAGGAAAAATAAAAATGTACACTATAAAAGGTAAAACAGGTGATTGGGAATTAGTTATTGGATTGGAAACCCATATAGAAGTTACCAGCAACAGTAAATTGTTCAGCGGGGCATCCGCTGATTATAATCCATCGGTTCCTGCAAATACTCAGGCGTCTTTTGTTGATGCCGCAATGCCGGGAATGTTACCAGTTTTAAATGAATACTGTGTAGAACAGGCGATTCGTATGGGATTGGGATTGAATGCCGAAATTTCTAAACGCAGTAAATTTGCAAGAAAACAATATTTCTATCCTGACCTGCCCCAGGGTTATCAGATTTCACAACCAGCAGAAGAACCACCAATTGTTGGTCGTGGATGGGTTGAAATAACCGATGATGATGGTAATCCAAAAAAGATTTTGATTGAACGCGCACATCTGGAACAAGATGCTGGAAAATTAAAACATGATGCACATCCAACCAAATCAATGGCCGATTATAACAGAACTGGTGTCGCACTGTTGGAAATTGTTACTTTTTTGGATACTAAAAATCCTGAAAATAATTCGTATATAACCAGTCCCGATGAAGCCGAGAAATATCTGCGTCAAATTCGTGAAATCGCACGTAGTCTGGGCGTATCAAACGCAAATATGGAAGAAGGTTCAATGCGTGCCGACGTAAACGTATCCGTTCGTCGCGTTGGTGCAGCCGAATTTGGAACCAGAACCGAAACAAAAAATATGGTTTCATTCAAATTTATTAAAACAGCGATCGAGTACGAAGCACGTCGCCAAATCGAAATAATTGAAAATGGTGGTACTGTTTCCCAGGATACAATGCATTACAACCAAGATTCTGGTACAACAACCGTTATGCGCAGTAAAGAAGACGCTTTGGATTATCGTTATTTCCCGGATCCAGATTTATTACCATTGATTATCGAAGATGATTTGATTGAACGCATACGTGCCACCCTGCCAGAACTGCCATCTGTACGTCGTGCAAGGTATATGTCAGAACTGGGATTATCGGAATATGACGCGGCACGTCTGACAGAAAGCGTACAGATTTCAAACTGGTTCGAATCCGCGGTCGGCGATAAATTAGTGCGTGCAAAACCAATCGCAAATTGGATGATTTCAGAATTGTTCGCTCATCCTGAAAATTTTGTATTGGACGAATCAATACAACGTGATGAATCAATTCGAATAATTGCACCATCAGATTTAGCAGAATTGGTAGATATGATTTCGGAAAACGAAATCAACGGTAAAATGGCCAAGGATATATTTGTTAAAATGTTGGATGGTGAAACTGGATCACCAAAACAAATTGCTGACAAATTTGGATTAAAGCAAATGTCTGATACTGGTGCAATTGTTTCAGCTGTTGATGATGTAATTGCAAAAAACGCTTCCCAGGTTGAACAATATAAATCCGGCAAAGTTGGATTGATTGGATTCTTTGTTGGTCAAGTCATGAAAGCAACCGGTGGCGCTGCAAATCCAGAAGTTGTTAATAAAATACTGAAAGAAAAACTGGGATAAAAGTATGCTGGTACAAGATATTCAATCTTTGCAAAATACAGGAACAGAAGAATCACTTTCAAGCTTGTCGCTTTTTATAATTATGCTTATTTTCGGAAGTATTTTTGCGGCTAAAAAGACACACGGTAAAATTCATAATAAACCACTGTACACCAGGTTGAATCCACAATTTTTTATGCCTGGTTTTACAACGGTTGAAAAATTTGATTTTGAACCACCAAAAAAACAAATAAATTTATGGAATCACGACAAAATACAAACAAAATTCGATCCAAAGAATTTTTCAAAATAAAAGGATAAATCATGAATGCAGTTGATTTTCTTTTGAATAAATATATTCCTTTTGATGATTTGGAACGTACAGATATTGAAAAGTTTCGTAAATTTGTATCTGAATATAATGGTAATATTTTTGATCGCACCCCTGGACAACCTACAATAACTGCCAGCGCATTTGTAGTTAACCCCAATTTTACCAAGACTTTGATAATGCATCACAAGATTCATGGATTTTATAAACAATTTGGTGGACATGCGGACGGTAATCCGAATCTGGCAAGTGTTGCAACCGCCGAATTATTTGAAGAATCTGGAACAAAAGGACAAATTGTTCAAACAGATCCAATTGATATAATTCGTTGGAATTTTCCAGAAAGAACAAAAAATGATATTTTCTACCCTGCACATGATTGTTTTGATATTGCATTTTTATTCATAGTTAATGAACTTGAAAAATTAAAAATAAATAAAAATGAAGTAATTGACACAAAATGGGAAATGTTGGAAACTTGGCGCGATTATTCACCGGACAATATTACTTATAAAACAAATCCTCAAAACTTTGATTACCAACAAAGAATGTATAAGAAAATTCATATAATAAATATAGATTATAAATCTTAATACTATTATAAAGAATAATAGCAATTTGAAGTATATTCAAAACTTCCACTATAATCTGAACTTTTATATCCTGTTGGAATATAGCACTGTGTTATAGATGTTGAACCTGTCATTGACGTAGCACCAGGATTTCCAGTAGCTATTGAACATTTTTCACAACCATTAATAAAACTAGTTGGATTTCCAAAATACCCCTTATAACAACGATAGGATTTAGTTTCTATACAAATATCGTCTGAGCAATGTCTATTAATTTTTTCTTCATAACCGGGATAATTCATATGCGACAACCAATCACCATCTTTACAATTTGAATCTGTACAGTCAACTTCACAATAACATTCTGGGTAGTAACCAGCAGAATGATATCCTGTATCACAATTACATTCTTCATATGTACAAATATCGTCTAAACAAGGTGGTGAATCAGTACAAGTTCTTCTTTCACCATTTTCTATTGGTAGATAAGTAGTACAACTTTTTTGTAAGGCTACACATTGATTATTATATGAACAAACACAAGCGTCACCACAATCACTATCATGCATACAACCTTCCATAGGGGTTAGGCATGCTAATCCTCCTAATGCTGAGTTAAAAATAAATAAGAAAATTGAAATAAATATTGTAATTTTTTTCATTACGACCTCCTTAGATTCAAATTACGAAAAAATCACCAGAAAAATCTGGTGATCGGGAGGTTAGTAACAATCACATGAATTGCGCGTCATATTTATATATTCTGACGCCCTCCCGACCAAAAAAGTCGGAAGGCATTTTTCATCACAAAAATAATTGCGATAACATGTGCGAGGTTACTAAGCCTCATTAACGGAACACCCGTTAACAATTTAATTGTATACAAAGATATTTTTATTGGCAAGTTATTATTGAATGAAATATCTATGATGATATAATTAAACAATTTATTAAAAATAAATCAGGTTTATTAAAATTATGAAAAAATTTTTTATACAAACTTTTGGTTGCCAAATGAACGTTTATGACGGGCAGCGTATTTCCAATATGTTAAAAGTTAATGGTTGGACCCAAATTGATAATTCAAATGATGCTGATCTGATTATTCTGAACACTTGTGCTGTTCGTGAAAAAGCAACAAACAAAGTTTTCAGCGCACTGGGACGAATTCGCGATTCGAAAAAACCTGACGCCTTGTTTGGAATTGTTGGTTGTGTTGCCCGCGAAGCGGGCGCGGATGCTTTTAAGCGAATTCCTGAACTTAATTTTGTTCTGGGACCACAAAGTTATCATAAATTGCCTGAAATTTTGGAAAATCCAGATTCCAAATTGCTAAATATCGATCTGGGTGGATTAGAAAAATTTGATGAAATGCCACAAATGGTCGAATCGCCATTGGTTTCATATATTCCAATCCAAGAAGGTTGTAATCACTGTTGCACTTATTGCATTGTTCCATACACTCGTGGACGCGAAATATCACGTCCATTTGACGACGTAATGCGCGATGTACATCATGCAGCAGACACTGGTGCATTTGAAATATGCTTTTTGGGGCAAAATGTTAATGGTTATCACTTTGAAAACTATATGTTGTCTGACCTGATTCGCGAAACAGCAGCGATAAATGCCGTAAAACGAATCAGATTTACGTCCAGTTACCCAACAGAAATGACCGATGATTTGATAAAAATGTTCGGAAATCAGCCAAAATTACTACCTTTCTTGAATTTGCCTATACAAAGTGGTTCAATCAATGTATTGACAAGAATGAATCGACCATATTCACTGAATCTATATATAGATATTATAGATAAATTAAGGGCTATCAGACCAGATATTCAAATATCTAGTGATTTTATTGTTGGATTCCCAGGGGAAACCGATTCGGATTTCGAACAAACAATGAACATTGCCCGCCAGGTGAAATACATAAATTCTTATTCTTTCAAATATTCACCCCGTCCCCATACAGCAGCGGCATTAATGAAAGACCAGATTCCAGATAATATAAAACGTGAACGGTTAAAAATGCTGGATGGATACTTAAATGATATTCAGCGCGAATTTAATGAATCTTGTATTGGAAAAACTTTTGAATGTCTGTGCGAAGGTCCAGATAAAACAGGAAAACACTTGCTGTTTAGGACACCATACATGCAGCAGTGTATTGTTGAAAAACCATCTTTTGGGAAAATTCCGAATCTGGTTAATATAGAAATCACAGCTGCAAATAAATCTTCGCTTCGTGGAAAAATTAAAAACTGAATTTCAGATTAAATGAAATTTTGTTTGAAAGTCCAATTTCATCCTGTATTACTTGATAAATCAAGCTTCCACCGGCTGCATCATCTATTGACCAAACTTCCATTTTTAATCCACCGCTTATTATCTTATCGGTTTGTGAATTAATAAATGCAGAATACCTGTATAACAAACCCATATTCATAACATTAAATCCAAAAACACATCCAATGTCGCCAAAAACAGAAGAATCGTATTCATGGGCAACGGATTCTTGGGTACTGCCAAATCCAACATACGGTGACAAATAAAATCCATCATATCTAAATTTTACCCCAATGTTTGAGAAACCATAAATCATGTTACCTTGGGGATTATTTATTACCGTATTATCTTCCAGTATTGTTCCAGCGTTAAAATTAGACTTTGTATAACCAAATTTATTATCAAACCACATATATTTATTATCGTACTTGACACGAATATCACCACCATAAAAACTGCCAGAATATTCGTTTATATCGTCGGACACATTAAAATATCCACCATAGCCAGATATAGAAAAAAGAAAATTTCTAGTCGTGTTAATAATTGTAGATTTTGCCGCATACATACTTAAACCATTCGAGAATATATAAATAGGCTCTATTATTGCTGACACGCTTTCGGATTTTCTTCGGTTTTTTATTTCGGAAAACTTTGTATTTTCAAATTCATTAAATAATTTTATCGGGTGCATCAAGTTTATTGGATTTAATATGACTGATTTTCCAAGTATTCCATAAATTTCAGAAATACTACCTGCTCTGTCAATTGCACGTATTGTTGGATTATATGGCGAACTGGTTCGTAAGTTATTTATGAATTCTCCTCGCGAATCACCCAGCAATTTCTGATAGTCTGTTTCTCGATAAATTTTAAGATAAATATCACCGTCACGACGTTCAACCATAGCATTATAAAGCGGATCCAATCCATAAACATCAACTGTAACGGCCCCATCACCAGAAACATTTGATAATAAAACAGCACCATCTAAATCATTTGAATTATTTAATTTGATTTTTACATTTCCTAATAATTCAACATTTCTTGGTGTTATATTTCTTACTGTTGTATCGGATGTTACGTTATCAATCAAAATAACAGTATTATCTAAAACTATTTTACTTGTACCCCCAGAAATTGGCAAAACATCGGAAAGATTCACCAACTCGCCGCCTTGTATTAAAATTGAATAGTCAGAATTTATAACATTCATCTGTGTTATATCAGAGTTCATTTTTATTACTTGAACCAATTCTGAATGTTCGCCCAGACTTATATCACCGGACATAATTCCGCTATTTTGAACATTTAACCTGCAACCATCACAAACAAATACATTACTGGTAATTTCACCAAGGTTTTGAAGGTAAATCGAATTTTTTATATTAAGATTCGTTGAATAAATTGCAAAATCTTCAGAAACTGTTAAATCATTCAAAACGTCAAAATTATCACCGCCAATCAAAAATGATTCTTGTGCAAATGCGGCGATATTAATAATTGATGCAATTAAAAATATAAATACTTTTCTCATCTCCGGATATACAGGCTAGCAAATAGGATTTTTTTCTTAAAGATATTTTTTTGTGATTTCAAAAAGATATACAAATTAAAACTTTTAGATTTTTTGGGCTTCTTGAAAAAGTTCTTTTGGTGCCTACATAGTAATTGAACCCAAGAAAGGAGACGAAAATGTATCATATTTTCAGCCTTAAAAGAGCTAGTAACAAAATTTCTGCAAAAAGGGACTTAGAAACCGTTTTATCGTTTTTAAAAGCAAAACTAAAACATGAGCTGGATGTAGCGAGATCAAAAAACTTTGCAAGCTACATTACCAGTCCGATAATTTCCGAAGCTAGCAGCATTGTAGATTCTGTTATAAAAGATATAGAAGAAATAAGAAAATTAACAGGAATCGAAAAAGAAAATATTATAAAATCAAAAAAAACACTAAACGCTAAACTTTCTCCGGATGAAGATTATACAGTAGAGATATCTTCCCTGCGTTATATAAAAAAATCCGGATTACTAAGACCGTTGACCAAAGAAGAAAAAACGATATTAAAAAATGCGACTAATCAAGCTAATAATATGTATTCAATAAACACAAAAGATCAACGACGAAAGGTAAATGTACGCTAGTATGAATTTTTATAACCCGGGGAATACAGATAAAAAACTTGCATTTATTAGACAAAGATATATAATCTGCAAGTCTTTTTAGACGTATTGTGACCCCGGGTGCGTAGCTCAGTTGGTAGAGCAACTGACTCTTAATCAGTGGGTCTGGGGTTCGAATCCCCACGCGCCCACCAGAAATTAAACCGCCCTTTTGTGACGGTTTTATTTTTTTATCAAAAGTGATACAATATGAATATATTCATATTTATTACGAGGTATATAATGGGTACCAATATATACAGAGATACAGTCGAAAATTATGATTTTTCAGATTTAACAGAAATAAAAACTTTAAGATGTATGAACGCTCTGCAATTAATACAGGACATTCGTGAATTAATACCTTTGTACAGTCAAAAAATTGTTTTAAAAGAAAACAATAATTATAATTCCACAATTTTAGTAAAAGTTAATTCCAAAACAACTGTCGGCATAGAAAAAATTGATTCTTTACTATTAATATTATATCAAGAGATCCAAAACATAGATTATGATTCTATTGAAAAAATTTTATTACTATCAAAAGAAACAGATGGTAATAAACTGAGAATTTTTTTAAAAGAATACTCAACTCTTTCGCGCAAAAAAATCATATTACAAAAAGAATTATCAACACTAATTAATCATTAAAAAAACAAAAAAATTTGATTTTGTTTTGTTGTATATACACGATTTTTTTTATTATTTTTTTTTGTATATACATGTCAAAAAAATCATTATTAAAAACTGCTGAATATCTCAGAATACTTGGGTTCTATTAAATGAAAAAATTATTTCATAACAAAAAAAATCACATCGTCAAGTTGTAAAAGTATATTTCTGTTGTTGCAAAATTTGCATATGGTCCTAGGATTAGTTTCGTAATATGTAAGGAGGAGAAACATATGAACAATATTATCTTGTCGATAAGAAAAAAATTATCTGCTTATTATTCAACTAGAACTAAACAAACATATAATTTTGGAAAACCCAGTATAAGTATAAATTTTCATGATCAAGAAAACATTTCTTCTTTATTGGCAAAAAGTTTTGAAAAATCACAAGAGATAATATTAACATGTACACAAATAGAAGTTTCATTACTAGAAAAAGCAAACGTTTCAAAAGAATTACTTATACAACTTGAACAACAATTGAGAGACTTTGATAGAATTGATTCACCAATTGTTGAAAAAATAAAAAAAACAACCCCAGCAGAAATTAACAATGAAGAAATTCGTCTTAAATTGATTGATCTTGGGTATATTGATAGAGCTTTAATTTCCGCAAGAAATACTTTTAACAAAATAAAAAATTCGCATACAGTAATTGCTGCCAATAGAAGTTTAGAATTACAATATGCATAATGAAAAATTTATAATAAAAACGCCCCGTTTGGGGCGTTTTTATTAACATACTATTTACGCGGATTTTTAACCGCTGCCTGGGCAGCAGCCAAACGTGCAATTGGTACACGGAACGGACTGCATGATACAAAGTCCATACCACAATCATGAAAGAATTGAATTGATTCAGGATCACCACCATGTTCACCACAAACACCAACGTGAATATCGTGTCCTTTGACCTTGCGTCCCAGTTCAACAGCATTCTTAACCAATTTACCAACACCGGCTGTATCAATTGAAGCAAATGGATCAGCAACATAAACCCCACGTGCACGATATTCTTCCAGAATTGCACCAGTATCATCTCGTGACATACCCAATGTTGTCTGGGTCAAATCATTTGTGCCAAATCCAAAGAATTCTGAAATTTCTGCAATTTCATCAGCCAACAATGCCGCCCGTGGTAATTCAATCATAGAACCAACCTTGTAATTGATTCGTGCACCTTTTGCTGCAAATATCTGTTCGGCTGTGCTGTCTATTACAGATTTAACAATATCCAATTCTTTTTTGGAACCAACCAATGGAACTTCGATTTCTGGCATTACTTTTACACCGGCATCTTTACATTCAAGTGCTGCCTCCAATATTGCACGTGTTTGCATTTCAGCAATTTCCGGATAAGTAATCGCCAATCTGCAACCACGATGTCCCAACATTGGATTTTGTTCATGCAATGCATTGCTGCGTTCTTTTATAAACTCAATCGATTTTCCAGTATGTTCTGACAATTCTTTGATTTCTGCATCTGTGTGTGGCAAAAATTCATGCAGTGGTGGATCAATCAAACGAATTGTTACTGGTAAACCATCCATGATTTTGAATAAATCAACAAAGTCTTGTCTTTGATATGGTAACAGTTTTTCTAATGCAATTCTGCGCCCTGCTTCATCAGATGCCAATATCATCTCTCTCATATCTTGGATACGTGATGGGTCAAAGAACATATGTTCCGTACGCGCCAAACCTATACCTTCGGCGCCAAAGCCACGTGCAGTTTTTGCGTCGCGTGGAGTTTCGGCATTTGCTCGAATTTCCAACGATTTTATTTTATCAACCCATTCCATTAACTTTCCAAAGTTTCCTGTCATTTCAACCGATACAGTTGGAACCTGACCTTCAATAATTTCACCCTTTGCACCATCAATAGAAACCCAGTCACCTTCTTTTATAACGACGCCAGATGTTGTTTTTAGCGTTTTTGTAACATAGTCAATCTTGATATCAGCAGACCCAGATACACATGGACGACCCATACCACGCGCAACCACAGCTGCATGCGATGTCATACCACCACGTGCAGTAATAATACCCTGGGCGGCATCCATACCTGCAATATCTTCGGGGCTGGTTTCAATACGAACCAACATTACTTTTTCGCCCTTCTTTTTCCAATCTTCGGCATCCCCAGCTGAAAATACAACGCGTCCAACAGCCGCCCCTGGGGATGCTGGTAATCCTGTTGCAATAACATTCTTTTGTGCTTTTGGATCCAACATTGGATGTAACAAATGATTTAATTGATCCGCACCAACACGCATAATTGCTTCTTCACGAGTCAATAAACCTTCTTCTACCATTTCAACTGCGATGCGAACTGCTGCTGCTGCTGTTCGTTTTCCATTTCTGGTTTGTAACATCCACAGTTTTTTATGTTCTATGGTAAATTCCATATCCTGCATATCTTTGTAATGTTGTTCCAGTTTATTTCTAGCTGCAAACAATTCTGCATAAACTTCTGGCATTGCTTCTTCCAAAGATATACGACCACTGTTGTCTTTTACCATTGGTTGTGGCGTACGAATACCTGCAACAACGTCTTCGCCCTGGGCGTTAATCAAATATTCGCCATAGAATTTATTTTCGCCAGTTGCTGGATCACGTGAAAAACATACACCAGTTGCAGAATCATCACCAGAATTTCCAAACACCATAGCCTGGACATTAACAGCAGTTCCCCAATTTCCTGGAATATTATTTAATTTACGATAAGTAACAGCTTTCTTGGTCATCCAAGATCCGAACACTGCACCAATTCCGGCATATAATTGTTCCCATGGATCTTGTGGGACTGGCTTACCAAGTTTTTCACCAATTTCTTTGAACTGAATAACAAGATGTTTTAAATCATCAACTGTCAGTTCATTATCAAATTTATAACCTTTTTCATCTTTCATGCGTTCCAATGTATGTTCAAACAAATCAATATCTGCTTCCAATACAACGTCCGAGAACATCATTAAAAAACGACGATATGAATCATATGCCATACGTTCGTCACCAGTAAACTGGGCCAGACCTTTTACAGTTTCATCGTTCAGACCCAAATTCAAAACCGTATTCATCATACCAGGCATAGAAACACGGGCCCCAGAACGAACTGATAACAATAATGGATTTTTAACATCACCAAATTTATGGCCCATAACGGTTTCGATATGTGAAATTCCTGATTCAACCTGATTTTTCAAATCATTTGGATAACTTTTATTATTATCGTAATAGTAAGTACAAACTTCTGTTGTAACCGTAAAACCCGCAGGCACCGGTAACCCAACTAGATTCATTTCAGCCAAATTTGCTCCTTTGCCACCCAGCAAATTTTTCATATCTGCACGACCTTCGGCTTTTCCGTCACCAAAGGAATATACCCATTTATTAGCCATCTTTTTTTCTCCGTTTTTTATTATCAGATAAGTTGAAAAACAACCAAGTGATTATAACAAAATAGGCTTTTTATTTCGAGCTAATTTTTGGCAAAAATCAAATAAGTTTTAGCGGTAAAATATTATCTTTTTAACTGTCTGGACGGGTCATACGCCTTTGTACCTTTGCGTATTTCAAAATGCAACTGTGGGCGATCAACTTTGCCTGTTTGACCAACAGATCCGATTTGTTGACCAACCCTTACCTTGGCACCACGTCTGACCAGCATGTTATCCATGTGAGCATAAACAGTCATCCATCCACCAGAGTGTTGAATAATAACCAAATTACCCATTCCTTTTAATTCATTACCAGCGTATGCAACAACTCCATTTTCAGCGGCAACTACTTTGGTTCCTTTCCTTGCGCCGATATTAATACCATCGTTGTAAAGCCCATTTGACTTTGCTCCAAAGTCGGACAAAATATTACCCCTGACTGGCCAACTGAACTTTGACGACGAACGCGAAGCAATTGTTGGTAATGCCTTAGACGGATCTGATGATATTTTTGTTTTTGTAAACGGTGCTGTTTTTACTGTTGTAATTGTTTCTGGTTTTCCAACATATTTTCCTGATTTTTTAACAATCGCAATCTTGGCTGGTTCTGTTTTAACATCAGGCTGGACCGATTCTTTTAATTTTGGAACTTTTAATTTCTGTCCCAAAGACAATGTAAACGGCGCAGAAAGCTTATTCATAACTGCCAAATCATTAACTGGTATAGAATATTTTCTGGAAATTGAATACAACGTATCACCAGGCCCCACTTTTATTTCGGTCAGTTCAACTTTGGTAACTGCCACAGGTTCGATTTTTTGTGGTTGTGATTTTTCATTTTTATTTGATGTGACTACAACCGGCATACTTCTTAAATCTTCTGGTTTTGAAACTTTTAATTTCTGACCTATGGATAGTTTATATGGTGCGGATAAATTATTCAATTTTGCAAATTCATCAACTGACATTAAATGCTTGTGTGACAGCGAATAAACAGTATCGCCGGACGCAACCCTGATTTCATTTGTTTCATTAAGTGTACTTCTGTAAACAGGTATTTTTAAGTAATCATCTGGAACAGCTGGTGTAATTTTTTGCTGGGCGACAGATTTTTGAGATATTTTTGTCTGCTGGGGCTTCAAAGTGTAATCATCGACACTGGCGTATAAAATATAATCTTCGACGTCAGCGTTTCCATACAACTCTGGCGAAGCATAAACACCATAGTCGCTTGCAGCTGAATTATAAATTTCTGGTTGAGTTTTAGGATCCGCCAACAAAGCCGGATAACGTGTAGAGATAAATTCACCAACAGAATCAGGAATTGATGCAATTTTTGGCTGCAAATCACATGCTGACAGTGCCAGTATCACACAGCAAAATAAAAGTTTTATGAATCTATTCACGATACCAGATTATACCATAAAAATATCAACAAATAAACTGTTGTAGTTGTATTAAGAATTATCTTTCTTCATAAAAATAATACTGATTTCAAACAAAGCAATCATAGGTATTGCCAAAATAGTTTGTGAAATAATATCGGGTGGTGTCAACATAGCTGCTACAACGAAAATAAAAACTATTGCATATCTTCTGAATTTAACAACCGCAGCCCTGGATAAAACCCCCAGTCTATTCAACAAAACCATAACCAGTGGCATTTGAAATGCAATTCCAAAAATCTTTAACAAACCTATTGAAAAAGACAAATAATCTTTCATTGCTGGCATTAATACACTGGGCACTGGTGCCGATTGATTCAAAGTCACAAAAAATTTGAACACAAACGGGAATAAGATATAAAAAGCAAATGATGCACCCATTAAAAATAAAATCGGGGATAAAATCAAAATCGGCAGTATAAATTGCTTTTCGTTTTTATGCAGACCCGGGGCAACAAATTCCCAGATGTGCCATAATACCACTGGAATTGCAACAATTATTGCCAACAGTGTTGCCAGTGAAAACTGAATCAAAACGCCATCTGCCAAACCAGTATACAGCATTTTTCCATCTGGCCAAACCGCCATCAGTGGTTCTGTTAAAAAATCCTGAATAAATGGCGAAACAAACCAACCAATCCCAAATGCAATTGCAAAAATCAACAATGTCCACAAAACACGTCTGCGCAGTTCTGCAAAATGTTGCTGCAATGTCATTTTCATTTTTTAGATTTTGCCTTTGGTTTGGATTTTGTTTTTATGGTTTTTGATATTGATTTTTTTACATCCGGACGAATTGAAGAAAAACTGGATAAAACATCATCAGTTGTATTTTTTATTAAATCGTTTATTGGTTTTTCCAGTTCAATTTGCTCTTTTATATTTTCGGAAGCATCGGAAATTTTCCAAATCAAATTTCTAATAAATTTTACAACTTTTGCCAGAAAACGTGCAACGTCGGGCCAATTTTCTGATGGTATTATCAGAATGGCAACCAAAACAATTACAAATAATTCAGCCCAACTAATTCCAAACATTAATTTTTCCAATTATTAATCATAATAAGAATCCCCACCAGCAACGGAAACTGTTTTATGACGTTGAATCTGGAAATAATTTTTTCCGAAATCTGTTTTAGTTTTTAAACCATTGAATACAACCTGGGTTTTTGTGCCTGTTGCATCAACCACAGTCCAAGAATCCAAACGAACAGGATCATTATCAAAAACAACTGTCATGTTTCCAACGCCTTCGTTGTTGCGCAAATGCATCTTCAAAGAAAAAGTTTTTGCATCTGTTTGGGTATCGGAAACAGTTATATCAGAATTTCTTAAATCAATATGTTTTCTGATTAAAATGCCGGCTGGTGTACTGGTCAATGGAACCGTTGTTATCTGATCCAGTGATTTATCAAAGAAATACAAATCCTTGCCATCTGCAATTAATTGAACTGGTAAACTGCTGTAATCCAACCTGACGCGACCGGGACGAAGCATTGAAAAATCACCAGAATCTTTTTTGCCATTTGCAATCTGTGTAAAATTTCCGGACAATCCTGTTATGGAATTCAAATATTTTTCAGCCCTTTCAACCTGATTAGAATCCACCGCCGAATAAGCCGGTAAAGAAACCAAAATTAAAAACAATGATAATAATTTTTTCATATTTTAATCCGTATTTTTATACAGTCATATCTTCCAGTATGAACTGGGCGGATACTCTGCCCTGATAATCATTTTCTTTCAGCTTTCCCAGCATTGTTATTTTAGTATTTGTATTTGTATCGTCCAGTAAAAAATCACCAATTTTTGTTGAAGCTAAATTAAATCCAACAAATGAAAGTTGTTTACCACTGCTTGTATTAACAGTTCCACGAATATGTGATCCATTACCCATTGTCGAAGCATATGCCAGTGTTGCACCGTGCAAAACCAACATAGGTTCTGGGTTACCCTGCCCAAACGGTTCCAGTGCTGCCAATTTTTGAACCAAATCCATATTTGCCCCACCAGAATCCATTTGTGCATCAATTATTATTTCTGTGGTTGGAACTTCACCATTTAATTGTTTTAAAACTTCTTGTTCTAAAAATCTGCAAAACTCGACTTCTTTTTCAGCAGGCAATGTAAAGCCAGCTGCTGCTGCGTGACCACCACCTTCGGAAATTACACCTGCTGCCAATGCATCGTGAATAATTTTCCCCAAATCAACCCCGGGTATTGAACGACCAGATCCGTTTATTACACCATCGACCCTGGTTGCCACACACGAAGGAAGATTGTATTTATCCTTTAATCTGCCGGCAATAATTCCCATAACTCCACCATGCCAATTATCACCACATACGAACAAGCTGCTGCATTTTCCAGATTCACAACATTTTTGGGCCATATCAACCGCGTTTAACATAATTGAATTTTGAATATCGATTCTTTCCTGATTCATTTTATGTAATTTGTTTGCCAAATCATTTGCAATCAAAACATTATCTGTCAGCAATAATTCCAATGCAGGTGCAGCTGAATCCAATCTGCCAGCTGCATTCAAACGTGGCCCCAGCGCAAACCCGGCCGCATAAACAGATGGTTTTTTTATCCCCGCCACATCCATTAAAACTTTTAATCCCAAATTTTTATTACGCGATAAAACTTTTAATCCTGTTGAAACAAAGGCACGATTTAATTCAATAAGTGGCATAGTGTCGCAAATTGTTCCCAGCGCAACTAAATCCAGATAATCTAATAAATTTATATTTTCAATTTTTTCTTTATCTATTCTGTTACGCAGTTCACGATTTAATGCAACCAAAGTTAAAAACGCAACACCAACACCTGCTAAATATGATAATCCAGAAGTATCATCTAATCTCTTGGGGTTTACAACTGCGTCTGCATCCGGTAAAACAGAATCTGGTGAATGATGGTCGGTCACAACAACTTTCATACCCAGTTTTTTTGCGTATGCAACCTCTTCTATTCCGCTGATGCCGCAATCAACAGTTATCATCAAATCAACACCCTGTTGTGCGATTGCATCAATAGCTTCGATATTCAGACCATAACCTTCGCCTTCGCGTGTTGGCAAATGCCAAATTACATCCATACCCAATTCACGGAGGTATTTAACAAACACAGCCGTAGATGTTATACCATCAACGTCATAATCGCCATAAACTGCAATTTTTTTATTTTCAGCAACACAATCTGCAATTATTTGTGCGGCTTTGTCCATATCCATCAAAATACTTGGATCTGGCATGTATTCTTTTATGCTGGGGTTTAAAAACTTTTCAATTTTATCCGCACCGGATATTCCACGTGATTCCAGTATTTTTTCTATTAGAAAATCATCTTTTATATCTATGCCAGGGTTGTATTCTTCTGATTGCGTCGCCACAACCCATGCCCTTCCCAGCATGGATTTATCTACTATCTTTCTCACTCTAATCTCTTTATTCTTATCACTGTTATTATATAACAGAATAAGTGCTTTAACAAGAAAAAGAAAAATCTAAGAAATTTGATATCAATATTTTTATTTTATAAAAAGCTAATTAAACAGCAGCGGTAATATATCGTTCAATATTTTTCCAGCAGTTGGCACAGCATTCCAAGCGGCAGTACGCAGTCCGAATGTTTCTGGTGTACCCTTGGGCTCATCTAAAACAATCAATATTGTGTATTGTGGTGCTTCTATTGGAAATGCACCAACAAACGCTGTTAAGTTTTTCTTTTTATCTATTTTTCCATTCACCCTTTTTTCAGCAGTTGCTGTTTTTCCACCAATATCTATTCCTGGAATTTTCGCTTGTTTACCAGATGTTTCTTCTGAAATTCTGAACATTATATCGCGCAGTCTGGATGATATTTCTGGTGATATAACACGTTCGCCTTGAACAACACCAATACCACGTTTCTGTAATGTTGGATAAATATATATTCCGCCGTTTATCATAGAATTTACAGCCAATAATACATGCATTGGTGTAACTGCTATACCATGTCCGAATGCAACTGTTGCTTTTTCAACAGGACCCCACTTTGCGGGCCACAATGGTTTTTCAGTTCTACCAAATTCCAAATTCAAAGCATCATCCATATGTATTCTTTTGAAAAACTCTGGCTGTGTACCTTCTGGAAGATCCAGAGCTATTTGAGCACTTCCTACGTTGCATGAATGCAGCATAATTTCAGCAACAGACAAATTTGGACGAGGTGGTTTAAAACTACTTATATCACTTATATTCGCTGCTGTACGACCAAACTTATCTAAAATTTTATAAGGTTTAGCAATATAATACTCGTGGTCTATTCCATTTTCATATGCCATAGCAGTATTAAATATTTTAAAAATTGACCCCATTTCAAAAACACCGCGCATTGGCATAAACATTCTGTTTTTTGTAGGATCAAGATTTCTGTTTTCTGGGTCATAATCAGGCATTGATACTATTGCAATAATTTCACCAGTACGCGAATTTATCAACATTCCCATTGCGGAATTTGCTTGGTATTTCTGCATAGCCAAAGACAGTTGGTCATAAAAAACGGATTGAATTCTGGAATCCAGAGATAGTTGTAGCGGATCTTTGTTTTCACGCAAATAAGAATCAAAAAACTTTTCTGCACCATCCGCACCATTTCCACCCTGTTCTACGAAACCAACAATGTGCGAAAATAATCTTTGTTTTGGATAAACCCTGTTTTGTATACTTTCGATATTCAATCCTGGCAGTTTTGCCTTGGTTATTTGATTTAACTGATTATCGTTTGCAAGCTTTTTCAAATAAATAAAAGAACGTGAAGAATTTATAAGTCGCAAAGCATCAGAAACCGTATATTCAGATGGTAAAACAGTATGAATAAGCATTGCAACCGCATCTCTATCCTTGACCTGTGTGGGACGCAAAACAATATTTCCAGACATAACATTTTTGGCCAGAATATCACCATTTCTATCAACTATATCCGCGCGCGAAATGTTCCATGTGCTGTCACCACCGGCAAGCCTGGTTCTGTTTGTGCCTTCGATACCAATCCATAAAGTTCTGAATATAAATATTGCAAATGTTATTACAAATATATAATAAACAATTCTAATACGGCTGCGACTTGTGCTTTCTGTACCAACCGATTTGAAACCATTTTTTAAAATATCTTTTCCAACTTCAAACATGTTTATTCTTCGTTTGGCAAGTCTTTTATAGAAATAGACTTGTTAAAAGTTATAACTTCGGCCTTTGGATAAACGGTCATTACTATATTTCTTAGAATTTCATTCCCCACATACGATGAAAAATTAGCATCAGCAATTGCTATATCTTGTTGGGTCGTGACAATTTGTTTATGAATTTGCGCGCGTACCCTGTTCTGCGTCCTGTAACAAACCTGAAGAACAGCTGTCAACATCAATACAAACATTGCCAACCCCAAACCCCAGTTAAACATTTTTTCGCTTTCGTCATCCATGGATAATATTTTCCGTTTTAACTGTATTCCAGTTTATCATAAATTTTCAAAAAAGCCGAGTATAGAATTAACACCATTCATACGACTGGCACCCAAATTTATATCCAGTTGGGCAAATTCACCATGCAAATCCATGGATTTTATTTCTTGGACTGTTTTGTCTTGGACCATTGCCAAAATAATTGCAACAATTCCACGCACCATTGAAGAATCAGCTGTACCATAAAACCTGTCGCCAAACTTGCACATTTTTACCAAAGACATACAACCTGACATTTCTTTACAATCGGCATTTACTGGCATTTGTTCCAAAGTTTTGCCAAATTCCATAACCATTTCCAATTTTTCAACAGGATCTGATATGGATAACAAAATATCTTTCATTTGGAAGTATTTCATTCTCTCTACCATCCTTGTTCAGTCAAATCCAATTCCAATCTTGCTAATTCTGACATTTTTGAAACGTCCCATGGTGGATCCCAAACTAACTCTATTAAAACATTACCATTACCCGCAAAAGATTCAACTGCATTTTTTACCATATCCAACAATTCTTCCATCATTGGACACGTTGGACTGGTAAATGTCATTTTTATTTTTACATGACCATTTTCTAATATTTCAATATCGTAAATCAGGCCCAAATCCCAGATATTTACTGGTATTTCTGGGTCATATATGGACTTTAATGATTCAATAATATCTTCACGCGAAAAAGCCATTATTTTTCCAATATTTTTTTTATTATTTTAACAACTTCTTTCATTTCTTCCATTGTATTCCTTTGGCCTACAGAAATTCGAATCGTTCCATTATACCCCAATATTTTATGAATCCAAGATGCACACATTGAACCCACACGTAAACAAACACCATTTGCGCCCATCAAAGTCCCAAAATCCATACAATGCATATCATTTACAACAAAAGTTAAAATATGCGAATCAGGTTTTGTTAAAATCTTTATTCTTTCTATTTTTGAAAGTTCGGTATGCAAATATTTTATCAGTTTTTGTTTATCGTTGTGTTTTTGTAATTCATCAATTGCAAATGGTAAACCAACTATTTGTGTGATTGGCAATGTGCCAGCTTCAAACACCATTGGTGCACTTTCCAATGTCCACTTACTGTCATTGTTATCCAAACTACCAGAAATTTTTGCAACCATGCCACCACCAAATTTATCAGGATACCAACGGGCTGGTTCTTTTATATACATTATTCCAACACCGGTGTCTGCTCCTATTTTATGCCCAGAAAAACAAATAAAATCTGCATCCCAATCAGACACATCTATTGGTAAATTTGCAACATACTGCGCAGCATCAGCGATTGTTATAACATTTTTATTTAGTTTACGTGCGTGTTCAATTATTTTTTTTACATCTTGTGGTGCACCCAACACATTGGACATAGCAGTGATTACCAAAATATCTGTTTTTTCAATTTTTGAATAATCAATATTAAATTCGGAATCTAACGGACACAATGAAAAACGGATTTCCCCACGATTTACAGCCTCTTCCCAAGGCATGCGGGCAGAATGATGATCTAAATCTGATACCATAACTTTTGGTCTGCCGACGAATCCATCAGATCCACGTATTATATTAACGATTCTATTTATACCATCTGTTGTACCACTGGTAAAAACTATATTTTCTGGGTTTGTTTTTATAAATTCTGCAACCTTTTTTCGGGACTGGGCAATTGTTTTATCAACATAAATACTTCGTGCACAAATACCCCTTCCGGCATTGGCATAATGGTTCTGTAAAAAGTCTTGTTGAACTTTTATAACAGATTCAGGTTTTAAGCTGCTGGCGGCTGCGTCTAAGTATATGATTTTATTCATTTTATTGTTTTCTCTTGATTTTCAATATGATTATAATACACTTTTATATAATATCAATAAGAAGGAGAAAAGTATGGCAATAAAGCATATAGATGACGCAAGTTTTTCTAGTAATGTTGAAAACGGTATAAGCCTGGTTGATTTCTGGGCTTCATGGTGTGGTCCATGTCAAATGTTTGGCCCTATGTTCGAATCGGCATCTGAACAAATTAATGATGTTAATTTCTTAAAATTCGAAATAGATGAAAAAAATCGCATGACACCATCTAAGTATGGTATCCGCAGCATTCCAAGCGTTTTGGCATTTAAAAACGGTGAATTAGTTGCAGCACGCACAGGTGTTATGGATGTTCATACTATCAAAGAATGGGTTCAAGAATTAAAAGGATCTTAAAATGGTAGGAAAGAACTACAAAAATATTGTACTGGATCCAAAATATGTTCCGAAGAAATCGGAACAGTATATGTGCCCTGAACAAAAGGCGTATTTTTACCAGCTTTTGATGGCGCAAAAAGAAGAATTAGAACAAGGATCCGATTCTGTTTTGAACGCAGTAAGATTGGCTGAAAAAAATGAAATAGCTGGGGTTGGTGACGAATCTGACAACTCTACTTTTGAACAAGAAATTGCTATGAATTTAAAATTGTCCCAACGCAATAATAACCTGTTAAAAAAGATTGATATTGCATTGGAAAGATTGGAAAACGGAACATACGGTTACAGTATAATTTCTGGGGAAGAAATTGGTATCAGCAGAATGCTGGCCAGTCCTTTTGCTACACTGACCATAGAAGAAAAAGATGAATCCGAACGTCGTAATCCATAAAAAAATATAATAACAAAAACGGCTATATTTAATAGCCGTTTTTATTTATATAAATCAAAAGCCGAATATACCGGCTTTTAAATTTTTTGGTTTTATATTATTTTTTAGCTGTCTTTTTAACAGTTTTTTTATTTGAAACTGTTTTCTTTTTTTCGACTGGCTTTTTTTCAGATTTTGTTTTCTGATCAGAACCTTTCAATTCTTTTTTGAATACGTTTATGCCGTTTGCCAAATTTTTCATCAAATCTGGTATTTTGGCATGACCGAACAAAATCAAAACCAATATTACTATTAAAAGTATTTCCCAAAAACCTGCTCTCATTTTATTTGCTCCTTAAAATATCTGTTATCTTGCAACGTAACAATCCAAACCATCAGATTTTGCATTACGGCAGAATCCATTAGCGTCAACTGAATTAGCAAACGCTACACGCAGTCTATATGTTGTTGTGCCATTTGGTAAAACAGCGGCCAAAATAACAAACTGTTTATCAGAAAACAAACTACCATGTTTTGCTGAAATTTTCTTTTGTGCACTTTCTGCTAATGCACGTGTGCTGTAAGAACCAAATTGAACATACCAGCTGCCCGATGGAACTGCAACAGGTTGTTTTACTGTTTTTGGTTGTGTTTTTGCAACCGGCAATGGTGCTGGCTTTTTAACAGTGCTTCCAGCATTTGGGTTAAATGTTACAGGTTTACGATCTGTTACTTCACGAACAGGAACACCCGGTGCTGGACGAACTGGTTCAACTGCTGGCTGTGGTGCCTGGACCTGAACTGGTACTGGTGCTGGCGCAGCTGCTGGAACTGGTGAAACAACCAATTTATCTTGTGGAACAACTGTTGCAGATTCACTGGTTGTAACTTCTGGTGTATCCAGATTAACTTCCACAGATGAATCAGAATCAGATCCGACTGTGCGAATTATTATGTATGTAGCGAGAATTATTACCAACAATCCCACACCCATCAAAAGCCATGGTTTTTTTGGCCTTGGGTTTGAAAATGGACTGGTTTCAGGCAAAGCAGACAAATCCGCATCATCTTCCAAATCCAACAAATCCAAATTTTCATCCATTTCGTTATTCATAACATTCCCCTATTTATGTACACTTAATTATAACACAAAAAAAACACATAATAAAGGATTTATCCAAAATAAAAAGCATATCTAAAAGATATGCTTTTTATATTATTTTGGCTGATTTCCAAAATTTGGTGGAACAATCAATTTATGATTTTTTTCAACCATTGGTTCAGTTTCGCAACTGCAACATGCAGCAACAGTCAACAAAGCACAAACCGCCAATATAACATTCATTTTTTTCATTTTATATTCCTTTTTTATTCTGGCATTTTTATTGCTTGTTTCATTTGGTCTATAAACAAATCCAGTTTAATTGTTTCTTGTTTTTCGCTGCCCAAATGACGCAATGTAACGGTTTTATCCGCCATTTCTTTTTCGCCAACAACCGCAATTATTGGTGTTTTTGACAGCGACAATTCGCGAATTTTATAATTAACTTTTTCATCGCGTAAATCAGATCCAACATAAACACCAGCATCGCGCAATTGTTCAATTACTTCTTTTGCATATTCTTTGAACTTTTCAGAAATTGGTGTAACCACAACCGGTTCCGGAGACAACCACAATGGCAAATTTCCACCAGTTGATTCCAGCAATATTCCCATAAAACGTTCAATACTTCCCAACATTGCACGATGTAACATAATTGGACGATGTTTTTCACCATCTTCGCCAATGTATGATAAATCAAAACGTTCTGGTAAATTCATATCCAATTGAACTGTTCCACACTGCCATACACGTCCCATAGAATCTTTCAGATAATTATCAATCTTTGGACCATAAAACGCAGCATCCCCTTCGGCAATTTCAAATTCAATTCCATTTTTTTCCAGAGCAGATTTAAGTGCACCTTCGGCCTTGTCCCAAATTTCGTCCGAACCAATACGAAATTCAGATTCCTTTCTGGTTGCCAATTTCATTGAAATTTTATCAAAACCAAATTTTGAATAAATATCTTTGATGAAACGCAATACTTTTACAACCTCAGCTTCCAATTGATCCTCTGTGCAGAAAATATGTGCATCGTCTTGGGTAAATTCACGAACACGCATCAGTCCGGATAACCCACCAGCTGCTTCGTATCTGTTAACTTTACCAAACTCGGCCAAATACAGTGGTAAATCTTTGTATGATTTTATACCCTGCCCGAACACCAACATACCACCCGGACAAGACATAGGCTTTACGCAAAATACCTTTCCATCCTGGGTCTTACCAGAATAATTATGTTCACCATACTTTGCCCAGTGACCTGATGTTTCCCACAAACTTTTATCCATAACTGATGGTGTTGATATTTCCAAATATCCTGCACGTTCTTGACGCATACGAACATAATCAATCAAGCGACGATAAATTTTATATCCTTTATCATGCCAGAACACAGCCCCAGGTGCATATTCTGGTTCAAAATGGAACAAATCCATATCCCGACCCAGTTTTCTATTATCGCGTGATGCGGCCTCTTCCTGCATTTTTTCGAACTCTTCCAGCTCTTTTGCAGTTGCAAATGCGTCAACATACACCCGTTGTAGCATTTTATTCCTGGAATCACCCTTCCAGTATGCGCCTGCAACAGTACGAATTTTGAAGCTATCTCGTGGTAAATCCTTGGAACTTTCAACATGTGGACCACGACATAAATCAGTAAAATCACGAAAATTATAAATTGACAGTGCTTCGCCCGCAGCATCATATTCATTCAGCCATTCCATCTTGTATGGCTGATCTGCAAATATTTTTTTTGCTTCGTCTAATGATACATTTTTCTGTTCAAAACGACCGTTTGATTTTATCAAATCCCGCATTTCTTTTTCTATTTTTGCAAAATCTTCGGGGGTAAATTTGTGTTCTGTGTCAAAGTCGTAATAAAAACCATTTTCAATGGCTGGACCACCCGCAAATTTAACATCCCCATACAGTTTCTTTATTGCTGCCGCCATAACATGCGCCAGACTGTGACGAATTATTTCAATTGGATAAGACATAATAATAACCTTTTATTTCTAAGCTATGATTTCAAATTTATGATTTATTGTAAAGCGCGAAAAATCGCAATAGAATTATAACCCCAAAGGGGTTGTAGTTGTTGTAAAGATTACAAATAACTTAATCATTATGTTTGGATTATACTTATAAACTAACAAAAAATCAACTTATTATAAAAATGCCACATAAAGTGGCATTTTTTTAAACTGCAAAATCTATTATACTGCCAAACAGTACCGCAAAGAAAAAGCATACACTGCCACCAATCACAAAAAGATGCCAAATTGCATGACTGAATTTCATCTTTCTCCACAGATAGAAAATTACACCGACTGAATATGACAATCCACCGGCTAACATAAACCATAAACCTGTTGATGGGACGCTGCGGAACAATGCTGGTAAAATAAATAACACTGTCCAGCCCATAACCAAATACAATGCGACCATCCATTTTGGTTGACGTTTTGGACTGCGTATTTTCATTATTGCACCAAAAATAACAATGGCCCATAAAATTCCAAACACTGTCCAACCAATTGCCCCACGCAAATTAACTAACAAGAAAGGTGTATATGTTCCAGCAATCAGTGCGTAAATTGCAACACTGTCCCAAACTTCGAAAAAGCTTTCGGATTTTTTTCCAATCATCGCATGGCACATTGTGCTGCCAAAATATAATGTGAACATAGTCAGACCAAATATCGCACATGATGCAATTGCCCATGGGTCACCCTTTAACGCTGCAAATACAACCAACAATGTCAATCCTGCGATTGCCAATCCGATTCCAATACCATGTGTCAGAATATTTAATGTTTCTTCTGACTTTGTGGCGGGACGTTCCCAACGAAACAATCCGGTTGCTTGTAAAACGCGCAACAATGTCCATGCACGTTTATCTTTTTTTACTGCCTTTAATTTGGCCCTGATTACTTTTTTATTTTTTACCATTTTTTCCTCTATAATTTATTAATATATAAATTAATATTTTAACCAATAGCTTTCTGCAATCTATTTACCACTCTGTCATGTCCCATTACCTGCATGATAGAATACAGATCTGGTGTATTGGTACGACCAGTCACCGCAACGCGCAGGTTCATGGCAACATCACCATTTTTTAGCCCCAGCCCGTTTGCAATTTCAACAATTTTATTCCACCAAATATCTTTACCATCTGATATGTCAAAACCGGAAATAAATGCAATTAGTGCAGATTTATTAAAATCAAAATCTGTATTTGATATAAACAATTCATCAAAGAAATATAAAACTTCTTCCAAAGTTTGTTTCCATGTAACAAAATCTTTTCTTATACGCTTTGGATTATCACGTTCAATTGATAAAATTGATTTCAAATAATCTTCATGACTATGTATTATTTTTTTCCATTCTGGGCTGTATTCTTTCGCCCATCCAATAATCTTCCCTGTCAAATCATCAATGGACATTGCACCAATAAATTCGCGTGACCACCATTCAAGTTTCTTCATATCAAACAATGCACCTGACATTGGAATCTTTTTAATTTTTATTGGATAATTCCAAAGATTGGTATTTGGATTTTTTGTTTTTTCTTCTTCGTACCCACTGGATGCAATATTCAGCAAATATTCCAAAACTGCATCTGTTGGCCAACCATATTCTAAGAAATTTGCAACTGATGCCTCGGGGTCGTGACGCTTGGATAGTTTTCTTTGCTTGCCGGTTTCTGCATCAATCTTGTCCAATGTTGATGTATGAACATAAACAGGTGGCGCCCATCCCATCATACGGAATAATTGAAAATGCAGCGGTAAACTTGGCAACCATTCTTCGCCACGTATTACATTTGTTGTTCGCATAAAATGATCATCAACCAGATGTGCAAAATGATATGTTGGCAATCCATCATTTGATTTTATTAAAACAATATCTTCGTTGTTTTCAGGAAAAGCAATACTACCACGCGCACCATCTTTACAGAATATTTTTTGATCAGGATTGCCAGTTGAATAAAGACGAATGCTTGGAATTTCACCATTGTTTAAATGTTTAATTATTTCTTCTTCGCCCAAATTTCTATTGCGCGCCCATTCGCCGTAAATTCCGGTCGGCAGACCAGCCAATTTTTGATTTTCACGAATTTCTTCCATCTCATCTGATGTTAAAAAGCAAGGGTATGCCGCCCCACCCGCCAATAATTCTGCAACGACAGAATGATAAATATCTTTTCGTTGTGATTGCAAATACGGCCCATAATTACCGGTTTCTGAAACACCCTCATTTGGCATCAGACCAAATTTAACGGCTGTATCCAAAATTAATTCAACCGCACCCGTGACTTCACGTTTGGTATCTGTATCTTCGATACGCAGCATAAAAACACCGTTTGATTGATTTGCCAGTTTATAGTTTATCAACATTTGGTATAAACCACCAATATGCATAAAGCCTGTTGGACTGGGGGCAAATCGGGTAACCATTGCACCATCTGCTAAATTGCGTGGTGGAAACTTTTCTTCCAACTGCATAATCGTCCACTTTGGCGACGCACCCAAAATCCGTTTAATCAAATCCGCTGATAATCCTTGTCTCATTTTAATTAACCTTGTTTTATAAACCTAATAATTTTATACTAAATCTATGGAAATACAAGAAATAAGAACTTTTGGGCGCCGGCATGGCAAGAAAATATCAAACCATCAACAGTGGCTGGTTGATAACGTTTTACCGGTAATTTTACCAAAAAATATTAAAAAAGCCGGTGATTTTATTTTGGAAATTGGTTTTGGAAATGGCGAACATCTTCGCGAACTGGCATTACAATATCCAGATAAAATTATAATTGGCGCAGAACCATTTATGAATGGGGTATCATCATTACTGTCATCAATTTGGGACGAATCGACCAAGGCAATAAAACCTGAATATAAAAACATATATATCTGGCCAGATGATGTTCGAATAATTCTTAAAAATGATTCTGCTGAATTTTTACCATTTAAACTTTCCCAAATTTATGTCTTGCACCCTGACCCATGGCCCAAAGCCAGACATGAAAAACGTCGTCTGTTGAATTCAGACTTTTTGAATATGTTATCTTCAAAGTTGGAAAATAATGGTAGTATTATAATTGGTACAGATCATCATGAGTATTATGATTGGGTTTTAAATCAATTAAAAAACACCAGTTTAAAAATAAAATCAACTGATGTAGATATAATAAAAACACGTTATCAGAAAAAAAATAAAGCAAACACAGTTGCACCAAAATATATAATTTTATCGAATTAATAAAACGCTCTATATGCACATATAAGCGACATACGGCATTTTTTATATATTCAAGAAAAATTTTATTCTGGGGGAAATTTCTGGTCTGATTTTTTGCACCAGTCGCCAAATTTGTTCTATTTTTTCATAATCATTTCCCAGCGATAAGTGCAAATCACCATCAAATTCATAATCAAAGTTTTCCAGGAATCCATAAATGCGTCCGACAAAGTCATTTTTTGATTTTATATCATTATGAAAATCCAAAAACAAAACATCTGATTTTATTTTCTTTACCTGATAAAAAACATCTTCCCAATCCAACGCATTAATTTCATCAACATTCAAACATACCGACAAAATTTTATTAAAAAACAAATCGTCACGTATTGGTTCCAGTTCCGAAACAAAATTAGATAACATTTTATATGGAACAAAAATTTGTGCACCAGATGCACCCTTTTTAAATATATGACTTACCTGTTCTGATAATTTTGAAACATCATTTATTTGGTTCCAATAAAATCGTGACATTATTTTCGTTGGTGTCTTTTCCAACCAGGTCCATAAAACCTCTGTTGATTCTGGCAAAACCGATACAAAAGAAATATTTTGATTAACAACAGCTTCGGCTATGCGAACAAGATCTGCAGTATCTTTATCTGGTGGACAATCCAGTGCCAAACATTCTTTTATTTCTATAAAAAAGGTATCCAAGTCAATCATTTGCTTTCTAGTTTATCATAAATATGGTACAATTATAAACAAATGAATAAAAGAATTGACCGTTTTCTTTTGGGACTGCTTTGGCT